>JAQBNX010000315.1 GCA_028288385.1 Spirosoma sp. | reverse complement strand
TCGAGCAGGTACGTATACAGGTTGTTTTTGATGACCTGCTGGCGGGTGATGTTTACCAGCGCTCGCTCCTTATGGGGAATGGTCCGGATCTGCCCTTCCAACTGCCGGTTAGTGAGACGCAATTTCTGCTGCGTGCTGATTAAGGTCTGCTTAATACCCTGAATGTTCTCGGCCAGGCTTGTTTTTGTGGCTTTGATCTGGCTTTCCAGCGATTGCAGGATGGGGTTGTTGGGTACCGTAGTGCGGCTAAGTTGATCCCGCTGCAGTTCTAGTTCGCTGATTTTGCCAATCAGTCCAATCAGCACTGGGTCGCTCACCCCTAACGTAGCCGGAGCAACGCCACGGCCATTGGTTTTGCTGTCAACGTAGCGCTCGATGTCTTTGATAACGCCTAACTGGATGTTGGCCTGGTTCAACTGCGTATCGTTCTCTTTCACCGTTTGCAGAAATACCTGGGCCTGCGAACTTAGATCCGTAATGCCTTGGGCTGATTTATAAGACTCTACGCCTTTCTCTACCGTTGTCAATTCGCCGGCAATCAGGCGCAGGCGGTCTTCAATGAATTTAAGGGTATTGGCTGCAACAATGTTCTTATCGACTACTGCCGCTTGGTTATACTCATCGATGAGTTTGTTCAGCACGGCTTTGCCCCGGCGTGGTACGTTGTCTTCCAGGCTCATTAACAGCACCGTCGAGGCTTTGCTGCTGGGTTCTACGGTCAAGTTTTTCAGTAGCCCGTCAACGATTACCTGCCGGGGCGACACCTGCACCAGCAGCGGTTCTGAGTCGGGCTTTAGAAGCTGGTGCGAAAAAACACGCAGCCGGCCATAAGGCGTTTCAACGCTTTGATTGACAGGGTAAGAAACGTCGTTGATACGTACTGTATGGCTATCAGCCACGGTTACATTCAACTCCGTTTCATACAGCTCTGGAGTGGCTTTCTCCACCAAAATCCGAAGGGGCGATTGGTCAAAGTTTTCTTCTTTAATGGTTGTAGTAGGCCGGAAATATTGCACGTCGAGGCCGAGATTACCAACCACTTTGTCCATCATGGCATACGATTTCAGGATCTCTGTTTCGTTCTCAATTACTTTTTTGGGCGCGAAAATGTCCATCTCTTTCAGAATGTTATCTTCGCTCAGGCCCTTCTTATCGTCTTTGATAAGCAGGCTGGTTTTTACCTCGTAGATCGGCGTTTGGTATAATGTGTAAACGTAGGCAACCACACCCATCAGCACCAGCGATAGAACGAACCATTTCCAGTAGCGCACATAACGCATGAGCACAGCGCGCAGGTTAGGTGTATTGGTGTCCGACTCGTACAATTGATACGGACTGTAGGAATAATTAGTCGGGTTAGACATGATAGTACCGGTTGATTGGATAAAAGACGACTAGTAGAAGCGAGAAAAAATAATGGCAACGAAAGACAAAGCACTCAACGCAATGGGCAGAAGCTGATTGGTCCGGTCGGCCGTGGCGGCCTTGGCCTTGCCTGGCTCAACGTATACCACATCGTTAGGATGCAGGTAGTAATAGGGCGAAGAAAATAAATCACGGCGGGTCAGGTCGACGCGGTTAAAGGTGCGCTTTCCATTTTCTTCGCGGATGAGTAAGACATTCTCCCGGCGGCCATAGATCGTTACGTCACCGGCTAAGCTCAGGGCTTCGAGCAGTGTAATCTGTTCATTCGGAATCGTGAACAGGGAGGGTCGCAACACCTCGCCCATGACTGAGATCCGGAAGTTCAGGTTTCTAATGTTTACCGTCGGCTCCTTAAGGTACTCTTTGAGTGATTCGCGTAGGTGCTCTTTCACCTGGCTAGCCGTTTGGCCAACTACGTTTACTTTTCCCAGCACTGGTAATTCGATGGTGCCGGCGTTATCAACAAGGTACCCGTTTTGCGCAGGCAGGGGAGTTGCCATTGTCGGTGTCGTTGGCATGGCTCCCCGGTCGGCAATGGCTAAAGCCATGTAGGGGTTAAAAAACGAAGAGGCTTCGGGGTTCAGGCTGCTAACCTGCACAGAGAGCACATCGCCCGGCTGGATTGTTGGCACGTAGCGGGACGCTACCGTAAGGGTATCCATTGGGCTGGATTGGCCTTGAAAATAAGCTAGCTGCTTCGTCTGAACGCAACTGGCTAGCCACTGACTGACAGCCACTAACATTGTTAGGATTAGTAAACCGTAGCTACGGTTACGGCGGGTATTGAGTATGTTCATATGGATGGGTGTTATTCTTTCTGCTATTGTTTTACTTTTCCTTCCTTGTGTAACTTATAAGGCTATTACTATAAAGATGTAGTATTGTGTAGATTTATCTATAGACAAATATAATACTTACTATTTACAATAATCTAAAAAAGGTAAATTATTTTTAAAATATTATTGAAGCTTAACGATTGAAAGTAGGTTCATTTAATACTAGACTCAAATCATTGCCACGCCGTAGTTATATATTATAAATTGTCATATTTTTACAATAATATATTACTTAATTTATAATTCTACAAATATTATTTTAAATAAATGTCTAATTGCATATAAGATTTCAAAGGCACTTCTTTTGCGTAAAGTGCTGAAAAGGACTATGTTGGTTAATAGAACTGAAATCATTTATATTTAATGATTTCTTGTACGTAATCATTAATTAAATTATTTGTTACCTTTATTGTGATATTATATATAATTATCAGATATACGTATGCGCTTGATAATGGCTTTTGTTTTTATCATTGCTGTAAATAGCCCGGGTAGGGCTCAATATGGCATGGTCCAGACGACGCGCCAGGCCAGCCAGTCGATTTGTCTACAGGCAGGCACTATGGGAGCAGGTCTGTTCTATAACCACGTTGTGAGCCATTCGCATCGGCTGACAGCGCGGGTCGGGGGGCAGTATATCGCTTACCGCAAACCCATACGACTAAAAACAGCGCCAGCTTCTTACCTGACAGTCGACCCTGATTTTATGATTAGTACCGGGCAGGCAGGTTTAGTCTGGAATCCGTTTAGACGGGGTACGTTTTTTATAGCAGCCGGCGTAGGTTACACATGGCATCCAAACATGAGCTTCGTTATTACGGCCAATGATAAGCTTAATCTGGGCGGGCTGGAGCTAACACCCGAGGACGTTGGTACAGTCAATCTTGGCGTTCGATGGCACCCCGTAGTGGGCTATGTAGGTTGGGGTTTTGGCCGGGTCATTCCGCGCCGACGTTTTGGTTTAGGATTCGAGATGGGCATGTATTATCTCGGCCGGCCAACAGTGCAACTTTCATACGAGGGTTTTTTGGAGACGACCAATCTTGACGAACAGGTGCCGATAGTTGAACGCAACCTGTCGAACTACCGATACTTGCCTTCGCTCAGCCTGACGCTCTCCTACGCACTCAATCGCTCGCACTGATGACACCCAATAGGACATCCCGGGTTTTTCTTTACGGACTCATAGGCCTTCCCATATTGATGGATGCCTGTCAGAATCCCATTGAAGGTATTCAGATTCGGTTGAAAGACCCACTACAGGCCAGTGTGGTAGAATGCCGCCTGTATGACCCAGCCGGAAACCCACTGCCCAAAAATAGCCGGATCCTGGTGGCAGGTCCCGATGCCAGCCAGGTTGTGACAACGCTGAACACGAATCGGTATAAAATTAATGGCGATGGAATTTTGCTGCTAGCCCCGTCACCAACTGTAACACCTTCTCAGGAGCGGCCCTTTCGGTTTACGGCCGTAGTCGATGCCGACGATTACCTCACGGTGGTGCAACCCATTGTACTCACCAGTGCTTACCGGGTAACCCGCGTAGTACGGCAGATTAGCCTGAGCAAGCCCCCCCCTACACTTGGTGTGGCCCGCAGCCAGGGCCACGCTGGTATCGATGGGACGGTGTTAGAAACCCTGGACGTAACGACTGCCCAAAAGAGCCCTGACGCTGACCATGCT
>JAQBNX010000313.1 GCA_028288385.1 Spirosoma sp. | reverse complement strand
CTGTGGCATCATGCTCGACATCGGAAGCCGGGACGAACAGCCCCATCAGCAGGGATTGGCTCATTTTTGGGAACACATGGCTTTCAAAGGTACGGAGAAACGTAAATCCTACCATATCATTACCCGCTTAGAAACTATAGGGGGCGAGCTAAACGCTTATACGACAAAAGAAAAAGTGTGTTTTCACGCATCCGTGCTGGGTGCTCATTTTGAGAAGGCCACCGAACTGCTGTCCGACATTACGTTCCATTCGGTTTTTCCGGAAAAACAAATCGAGCGGGAACGTGATGTGATTCTGGAAGAAATGGCCATGTACTACGACTCGCCCGAAGATGCCATTCAGGATGATTTCGACGAACTGGTTTTCCCTAATCATGCCCTGGGTGGTAATATCCTCGGCACGACAGAAACCGTCAGTTCGTTCCGTCGCGAAGACCTGCAGCGCTTCATTGCCGAGAATTATGACACCGAGCGGATTGTGTTTGCGTCGGTCAGTAACCTGCCGTTCAGGCAAGTCGTGAAGGTGGCCGAAAAGTACCTCCGCGACGTACCGTCCCAGCATACCAACCGGAAACGGCAGACACCCACCGACTACAGGCCGAAGCAGAGCCGCGTGGAGCGACCCATTACGCAGGCCCAGTGCGCCCTCGGCCGTCCAGCCTATGGCCTGACCGACCCCCGCCGGCTACCGTTCTTTATGCTCGTTAATCTTCTCGGTGGGCCAGGTATGAACTCTCGATTGAATCTAAATCTTCGCGAAAAATACGGTTTGGTCTACTCCATTGACGCCAGTTTCACGCCGTATTTAGACACGGGTTTTTTGGGCATTTACTTCGGTACCGATCCAAAGAAAGTAGACCGGGCCCAGGCCTTGATTATGAAGGAGATGAAACGCCTGCGTGAGCAACCTCTAACAACCCTGCAACTTCACCAAACCAAAGAGCAGTTGATAGGGCAGTTGGCAATGGCCGAAGAAAGTAATAACAGTTTCATGCTGATGATGGCCAAGAGCCTGCTCGACATCAACCGCGTAGAAGCCCTGAGTGATATTTTCAGCGATATCAAAGCCGTTACGGCCGGCCAGTTGCAAACCCTGGCTCAGGACGTTTTTGTGGAAGACCAGTTTTCGTCGCTGACGTTCGTACCGGAGAAAGAATAAATTCAACTATGGCTATGCCCATTGGTAAACTTCTTATCGTCGTCGGTGCACTGCTGGTGGTAGCAGGGCTACTGATCTACTTCATCGGCGATCGCTGGCCCGACTGGCTCATTCCCGGCCGCCTGCCGGGCGACATCCGCATCGAACGGTCCCAAAGCTCAGGCGGGGGCGGTTTTTATTTCCCCATCGTTACGTGCCTTGTTGTCAGCATCCTGCTTAATCTGGTTGTGGCGCTGGTGAAACGGTTGTTTTGATGCTTATGTAATCGGTTTGCTCTTTATTTTATACCCGTATCTTCGATACCCGTAGTACGCTACGATTGCTAACAGCAGCAAACCCCACAGCCGGACGATGAAAACTAGAACGTCCTCTAAAATTCCCCAGCCATACTTCATCGAATCGCCCATGCGGGTAGCAAAGCCGGGTTTATACGCATCGATAGGTGGGTAACTGGCGACCAGTTCGCGTCTGATAGTCTGCCGTTGGTAAAGCGCTAGCGTTATCGTGCTGAACCTGATCTGATCCTGTAACGAGCGGTTCGCGAGGGTAGCGTTGTCGGCCTGCTCCTGTTTACCCGACAGCAATTCCTCGGCCGTAGTGGTTTCGGCTAGTTTGTTGCCCCGCGCGTCAATGGCATTCACAATACGCTGTTCGGTGTAGGCAGCCCGCGATTGGGTCAGTTTGTTGGCGAGCAGCGTCAGGGCTGCGTCATCAGCTCTGATGACCCGGTAGTCGAGGTAGTCGATTAGAGTAGCAATAGACTTCAGCGTCGTGTCGAGTCGAGTGTTGGGCACCCGGATCGTTACCTCATTCACTACGGTATAATAGGTCCTTTCGAGCGACGAGTCGGCCGAAACGATGCTGGTTTCGACGTTGTCGATGGTACTTTTCAGATTAGTATACGTAACGAAGCCTCCAAACTGGCTGGTAATTTTCTCGACGGCATAGGTCGCGCTGGCTACGTCTTTTACTTTAAACTTCATATCTGCTGTCCGAATGAATCGGTGGGTTGTATCTTTCCCGTTCTCCACCGCTGCCGACGAAGACCCCAATGCCCCGGCGGGTGACTCGGCTGGGACATCCCTTGTCGTACCTCCATCTTTCGGCGATGAACAGCCAGATAACATAGGTACCATCAGGCCAAACCACAGCAGTAGCTGGCTTAGTTGTTGGGTTACTATATATTGCCCCACTTTTCCCACAGATTCTATCACCATGTCAGGTTTTTGTTATCTTTTACCTAGTTATACAGTGCTTAATAGGAAAAGTGTGAAATGGTAACCCAAGTGTTAGGCATTACTTCGGCCGCATCGTAATGTAGTTCATACGCGTCCAGAATTAGCAGCAATAATCCAGAGCCGATACGTATTGCGCATTATAAAATTTAACCCAGTCGTTAGTTAAAGCTATGCCCTAAAAGGTATAGCTTTAACTAACGACTGGGAGCAGTAAAAAATCTTGTCGGTGAAGCCAGGATGATTGGCCTACTTTTGGAAAATAAAGCCTGAATTCTATGACTCTCAAAGAAGCCCAGCACACCGTTGACCAATGGATACGTACCGTGGGGGTACGTTATTTCAGCGAGCTTACCAACATGGCCATCTTAACCGAAGAAGTTGGCGAGGTCGCCCGTATTATGGCCCGGCGCTACGGCGAACAATCTGAGAAAGAGTCGGACAAAGACAAAGACCTCGGCGACGAACTCGCCGATGTGCTCTGGGTGCTCATCTGCCTGGCTAACCAGACTGGCGTCGATCTGACCGAAGCATTCCAGAAAAACCTGGAAAAGAAAAACATCCGCGATGCTACGCGGCATCTCGACAACGACAAGTTAAGGCAGTAAGGTCAGTGATGATCCACCTGATTTTAGCAAGCCTGTCCGGCGGTCCATTCTCTTTAAAAAGTTTATTGGAGAATGAACAGAGCTGGTGTTGGCATTGAATTTCAAAAAGATTGGCGAGTGACGCTTCGACTATTTTTGAAACGATTTGAATACATAGTCCCAGAATGGCGATGATACGCCGTAGTTACTTTCCGGATTTTTGTAGTGGTGAACGCTGTGGTTAATCCACAAGGTCTTAAAGAAGTTTTTTGGCGGAGGATACGCGTGCACAATGAAGTGCACGGCTAAGTAGCCCGAATAGCCCACCAGAAAACCGGGGAAGAACGCATACGCCGATTCGCCCATCAGGAGAAAAAACAAACTAAAAAACGCACCAGCCACAAAAATTGCCAGTATTGGGGGCATAGCCAGCCGGGTTTTATCCTTTGGATACTCGTGGTGAATGCCGTGGAAGGTGTACTGGATTTTGGCGCGTTTGGGCGTTGTTGGCGCCAGGTGATAGAGATACCGGTGCAGGACGTACTCAAACAGCGAAAACACCAACAGGCCCGTTAGAAACAGCGTTGCAATGGTGCCCGTAGTCATGTTGGTGTATGTAAATGCATACCAGCCCAAAATCACGGACAAAACAAGCCACATTGAGATGGGCACCATGATATGCGTTCGCGAAAGGGCTTCCAGTATCGGGTTTTCGAATAATTTTTTGGTGCCGCTATTTTTAGGCCGGGTCTTACCGTGACCAGCCATTGTTTGTAGTTTCTCGGTGGTCGATTCCAGAGAGGAGATACGTTAATGCAATGATTACTGACGCAATATTACGACGAAAATGAGAATCCATGTCCGCCAGATAGTAAATAAGGTTGACTATGTTTTTGTTACCTCCAACTGGTCGGAAAGTTTTTCCTGCATAGCGGCAAAGTTGCCCTGAGGTACTTTCTGGCGGATAATCAGCCGAAGTGAGTTATTATAGGTCAGGTAGTTGAACATCCAGTTCAGGAATATAGACAGCCGGTTTTTAACGCCAACAATCGACATGAGGTGAACGAACAACCAGGTTAACCACGCAAAAAATCCCTGGAACTTTAAGAAGGGCAAATCAACAACCGCTAGTCCCCGTCCAATTGTCGCCATGGTGCCCAGATCGCGGTAGGTGAATTCAACAGGCTGCTCCTTACGTATCCACCGTAACAGGTTCCTAGCCAGCAGCTTGCCCTGCTGCATGGCGGGCTGCGCCACCTGCGGGTGGCCGTTGGGCCATTTTTCTTCAATCATCAGTGCTACGTCGCCAATGGCAAATATGTCGGTGAAGCCCTCCACCTGATTGTAGCGATTGACCATAATACGCCCCCCGCGTCCCAGTACAGTTGCTGGCAGGCCAGCCAGCGGGTTAGCCTTCACCCCAGCAGCCCAGATCAGGTTGTTGCTGCGGAGCGTCGATCCATCAACCATGGTTACCGTTCGTCCATCAAAATCCTTAACGCGCGTATTGAGCCGGACATTGACGCCTAACCCCTGGAGGTACTCGAGTGAGTGGGTTTGCGACTGTACTGACATAGGACCCAGCAGCTCAGCCCCTGACTCAATCAGGTAAATATCCATCATGCTAAAGTCCAGTTCCGGATAATCGCTGGGCAAAACGGTTTTGCGCATTTCGGCCAGCGTTCCGCAAAGCTCCACACCCGTTGGGCCACCGCCTACGACCACTACGTCCATCAGGCCCTCGCGTTCATCGGCATTTTCTGAACTTAAGGCATCCTCGAAGTTCTGCAGCATCCGGTTACGTAAGGCAATGGCCTCCGAAACCGATTTCATGGGCAGGGCCTTCTCAATGATATTCTGCTGATTAAAGAAATTTGTATCGGCTCCGGTCGCAATGACGAGGTAGTCATACGTAACGGGTCCCAGTTCCGTGTCAACGGCTTTTTCGGCAGGACGTACACCCGTTACATTCGTAATTCGGATGTGAACGTTTTTACAGTTGCCAAACACCGCCCGCAACGGGAAGAGAATAGAATTGGCTTCCAGCCCAGCCGTGGCTACCTGATAATACAGCGGCTGAAACTCGTGGTAGTTATGCCGGTTAATGAGCACCACCTGAAACTCTTTCCGGGCCGATAATTTGCGGGCTAACTTCAAACCACCGAAGCCAGCGCCAACGATCACTACGCGCTTTTTATCGGTTTGGGGTATGTTTGGATTCATCGTTTCAAGTAAACTGTGAACGGCTAAAAGTAGACCAGGAACAAGCGCTGGTGACCTCCCTGGCTGATAGCTGCTGGCTACTGACCCACCATGCTTTCCTGCAGAACCCGCTCGTAATGGGCTTCATAGAGCGGCAAGATACGCGATAACTCGAACTCTTTAGCCCGCAGCAGAGCGTTTTCCTTAAAGGTTGGCAGGTGTTCGTCGTCCAGAACGAAAAGCGCGTTTTTGACCATGTCGGCCACATCGCCAACCGGACTCAGAAATCCCGTAACACCCTGTATGTTTAGTTCCGGCAGCCCCCCGGCATTGGACGTAATCAAGGGTACCTCGCACGCCAGTGCTTCCAGCGCAGCCAGACCGAAACTCTCATTTTCTGAAGGCATCACAAACAGGTCGGCTACTGATAATACTTCCTCTACAGCATCCAGCTTGCCCAGAAACCGCACTTGGTCGTAAATACCCAGTTCGCGCACGAGCCGCTCAATGCGAGCCCGCTCCGGGCCATCGCCCACCAGCAAGAGTTTGGCGGGCATCTGCTGCTGCACATGGTAAAACATCATCACGGCGTCGTCGATGCGTTTGACTCGCCGGAAATTGGACGTATGTACAATCAGTTTTTCGCCATTGGGGCATATCGCCTTTTTGAAATGGTCTTTTTTCTGCCGGTTAAAGCGGCTCAGGTCAATAAAATTCGGGATTACCTCAATGTCGCGGTGAACCTTGAAGTGTGCGTAGGTATCCTGGCGCAGATTCTCCGATACAGACGTAACACCATCCGATTCATTGATACTGAACGTAACGACGGGTTCATAAGACGCATCTTTACCAACGAGCGTAATGTCAGTACCGTGGAGGGTGGTTACCACGGGCACATTACGTCCCTGCGAGCGCAGAATCATCTTGGCCATATAGGCCGCCGAAGCATGGGGAATGGCGTAGTGAACGTGCAGTAAATCAACGTTTTCGTTCAGGACAACATTGACCATTTCGCTGGTCAGCGCCGACTCATACGGTGCGTACTGAAAGAGGGGGTAGGACGGTATATTTACTTCATGATAATAGACGTTCTCGTTGAAAAAGTCAAGGCGGGGTGGTTGCTGATACGTAATGAAGTGAATCTGGTTACCATTTTTGGCCAGCGAATTGCCGAGTTCAGTGGCAACCACGCCACATCCCCCGAAGGTCGTTTAGCACACAATGCCGATTTTCATGCAGTTGAAGCCCGAAGGCTAAGAACGGTTTAGACCTAAACAACAAACAGGCGCAAAAAGAATCCCGGCTTTGGAGCAGAATATATGAAGGAGACCCGTGGGCG
>JAQBNX010000760.1 GCA_028288385.1 Spirosoma sp. | reverse complement strand
GGGCGTCGTCGAGGGTGGTGCCGGTGGTCACCGTCAGGCTGCCATTGCCCTCGCCATAGGCCATGCCGCCACCGCTGGTGGTCAGGTCCCAGCGGGACAGGTCCGTCTGCGTCCCGTTGAAGGTGTCGCGCCACTTCTTCTGGATGCTCGTGACCTTGAGCATGTCCTCGACCGGATCATAGCCATGGGTCATGCAGCGGTCTCCTGGACAGGGGCCGCCGGGGCGGCCGCGCCGGTGGCGGCGATTTCGATGGCCGCCAGCTGGGCGGCGTCCTGGGCGGCGCCGGATTTGGCGACGCGGCGCGGATCGGTGTCGAGCGACAGCCCGGCATCATCCAGCAGGGCATTGGCCTCGCGGATCAGCTCGACCACCTGGCGGAAGTCGTAGCCGAAGGCGCCAACCGCCTCGGGCTGCGGCACAAAGCCGGCGCGGACCTGGGCGATCAGCGCGGTGGTGTCCTTGAGCGGGTCGATCATCTCATGCGCTGGCGGGACGTGCGACCCACCCTCCGGCACCTCCGCGCCCCAGAGCCCGAGCAGCGCGCCCTGCTGGTGGAAGCGCGCGGCGATGGGGCGGACCAGCATCGGGATGAGCATGCCGTACTGGACCTGCTCGCAGAGCCGGCGGAACTCGATCTTGCCGGCCCGCAGGCTGGAGTAGTTCGCCTGGGTCAGGTCACCAGCGACCTGGTCATAGGTTAGCCCGGTGCCGACGGCCGCGGCTTCCAAGGCTCGACGGGCAAAAGCGGCGTGGGAGCCGCCGCCCGAGGGGTTCACCACCTCCACGCTGCCCATGCCGCGGCGATAGAGGATCATCCCCGGCTCGAAGCTCTCAACTGTGCGGCCCTGGGCATCGCGGAGCAGGCCGGAGGCGGCGCCGGTCAGCGCCTCGTCGCCATCCTCCGAGACCACTGCGGCCAGGCAGGCCTCGATCTTGGCCTTCATCAGCAGGGCGGCCTCGTAGTCGCCGAGGTCGCGCAACCGGGTCAGCACAGGCGCCAGCCAGGAGACGTCGCGCAGCTGGCCGGGCCGGCGCTTGCGGTAGATGTGCAGCACGTCCTGTGCGGGCACTCGCTCACTCGTCAGCCGGCCGCCGGAGGGCAGCAGCCAGGCGGCGCCGGGGTGGACGCGATACAGCCAATAGGCGGCCGGGGCGCCGGCGTCCCCCAGGGCGATGCCCTGCAGGGTGGGCAGGCCTTCGACCATGCCGTTCCGCGCCGTGTCGAGATGATCGCTCTCCAGCACCTGCAGCCGCAGCCCGACCGGATTGGTCGGAGAGACCTCGGCCGGCAGCAGCCGGACGAAGCATTCGCCGCTCTCGACCACGGCGCGCATCACCAGCGCTTGCAGGCCGAATAGGTCGAGCCGGCCCTCGGCATCACAGGCGGTGCTGTCGGACCAGCGGCGCCAGGCGGCGCTATGCGGCTGGTCGGGCCAGCGGGTGGTGATGCCGGCACCGACGGCGTTGCCGGTCCAGAGATCGACGATGCGGGCGGCATAGGGGTCGTTGCGGACGGCGTCACGGGCACGGCGGGCGACCGTGGCCGAGGCCGCGCCGACCTCGGCATTGGCGCTGCCTCCGGCGGGCGCCCAGACCGAGGCACGCAGGTCCGCGGCGGCGGCATAGCCGCGGAGGGCGTGCCAGGCTGCTTGCAGCCGGCCGATCACGGCGTGGGGTCCGGCACCGCGATCGGCTGCGGTCCGAGGGTCAGCGCCTGCTCCAGCGCGGCCAGCAGCGCCGTGACCGCATCGGCTACCGGCCCGGTGGCGCCCGGGGCCGCATCGGCATACCAGGCGAGCGTCAGCCCCGCGGCGGCGGGCAGTGCCAGCGGCTGATCCCAGGCGATGCCACGGCTCCGGGCAAAGGGGCGGAAGGCCTCATCGGGGATCTCCAGCACCACGGCGATCCGGGCGAGGGTCCAACGGGATGGGTTGGTCATTCCGGCCTCCGGAAGCTGGCGAGGGTGATACTGGGACGGCGGGTGGTGGCATTCTCGGCGCCATACCCGGCGGCGAGCGCCCGGCCGATCTCATCGAGGCTGCGGTATTCTACCGTCCGGCCGTCGAAGCTGACCCGCGTGGTGCCGGCGGCGAAGGCTTCGGCCAGGCTGCGCCAGCGATTACCGGTGGCTTGGGTCAGGGCCCAGGCAAGGACGGTCGGGTCCATGCGCATTCCTTTCAGGGCCTGTCCGAGCCTGTCTCGGAATGACGGTAATTCCGATCAACCTGGGGCAAGCGCCTCGATGATGCGGCACTCGGCGATCGTCCCATGGCGGCACTGACCGATGAGCGAAGCCAGTTCCCGGCGGAGTGCGGCCAGGTCGGCAAGTTTCCGATCCACCTCGGCGAGGCGCTCTCGGGCGATGGTGTCGACCGCCTCGCATGAGAGGTGCTGCTGATCGGCAAGGCCGAGAAGAGCGCGAACCTGCTCAATTGAGAAGCCGAGATCCCTGGCCCGCCGGACGAAGCTCAGGCGCGCCAAGTGCTCGCCTCCATAGGCGCGATAATTCCCACTCGTCCGGGGCGGCGGCGGCAGGAGACCAGTCCGCTCGTAATATCGAATCGTCTCGACTTTCGTATCGGTCGTTCGCGCGAGGTCTCCAATGCTGAGGCTGTCAGTCGCCATGGGCTTGACCCTGTAGTTGCTACAGGGTGCATATGAACCGCCCACTCGAAACCGTCGAGGTGCCTCCATGGCCTGCTGCCACGATGACCACTGCTCCGACACGGGAAGTGTTCGGGAGCTGAATACACCACAGTGGCGCCGGGCGCTTTGGATAGCCCTGGCCATCAACGCTGGGTTCTTTATCGCAGAGGTCACAGCTGGCGCCGCCGCCGGCTCGGCCTCGTTGATGGCCGATGCGCTTGATTTCTTTGGGGACGCGGCGAACTACGCCATCAGTCTCGGGGTGACCGGGATGGTACTCGCCTGGCGCGCCCGTGCGGCCTTGGTGAAGGGCTGGACACTGATCGCCTTCGCCGCATGGGTGCTCTGCAGCGCAGCGTGGCACGCATGGTCTGGTACAATTCCACGGGCCGAGGTGATGGGCGCTGTCGGCGCCGCCGCCCTCGTTGCGAATGGCGGCGTCGCGCTGATGCTCTACCGGTTCCGCGCGGGTGACGCGAACATGCGCTCGGTCTGGATTTGCTCCAGGAACGACGCCATCGGCAACCTTGCCGTCGTGCTCGCCGCAGCCGGGGTGTTCGGCACGGGCACCGGGTGGCCGGACCTGGTGGTCGCCACGATCATGGGCGGCCTCGGTCTCCAGGGCGGCTGGCAGATCGTCCGGCAGGCCCGGGCGGAACTCCGGCAGCCTGCGACAGGATTGGTCGCGGCCGAGTAGGCGTTGAAAGCCTGGTTTCCGCCTAGGGACACCCCTTACGCGGCTGGCCTTAGAACCCCCAGCCGATGCAGCAGGTTTAACCCCTCGGGGTCGAGGTGCTGAAGCTGGTCGTCCCGGAGCCGCCGGGGGCGGCACCGGCAACCCCGAGGACAAAACCGTCAGGCTGTTCCATCAAAGCCAAAAAGAGCCCCGCCAAGACTGGCAGGGCTAAGGTTGGGAGGGACGAACGATG
>JAQBNX010000154.1 GCA_028288385.1 Spirosoma sp. | reverse complement strand
TTTCAGGCCACTGTATGCCCGCCCAATCAGCCCACGCTCATCGTCGCCAGCATCCTTACGGGCAAAAACTTCTCCCTGCTTCAGGCGCTTCACCTGCTGCCAGATGGTTGTTGTCCTGGCTTCCGCTTCTGGTTTGCTGGCAGCCGCTACAATGTCTTTATCAGCGGTGGGTGACGTCACTGCCTGACGGGCTGCAACCAGCGCTTCTGGCTCGCCAATCGTAACGATCAATACACGTTCGGCAACTGGCGCAGGTTTTGAAGGAGCTATTGCTACCTGCTTTTCGAGGGTTGATTCTGCTAGTGATGCTTTTGTCGCTACTTCAGCGCCATGTTCTGTTTGCGTAGCTAGTCCTACAACCGGCTGGCTTTTAGATTCAGTCTTAGATTTACGTACACTCCGGTCAAGGCGAGCCAGCTGCTGGTCATTGGCCATGACATTATCAGGTCTGGACAAAGGCAAATTTGTTTTCTTTGTGTTGGTCTGGCCAGCGATGTTCGATGGCGGAACCGGTGTGTTTGTCACAACCCGCTCCCCTGAAAGGCCGTTCGCTTGCTCATTGGCATCATTTGGTACAGGTAACTTAGCCGATTTATTCACGGCCACCGCTAGCTTGTCTGGTGCAGACGTTCCCGTCGATAAATACAACCAGCCAAACAAACACAGTAGTACGCAGGCGGCAATGGCCATGTATTGCTGAATAGCCGGATTACGCCAGAACACAGTACGTACTTCTGGTTGATGACCCATTCGGGCCTGCAGCCGGGCAAAGCCATCCGGACTGGGCGGTAGCGACATGTTTTCCAGCTTACGAGCGAACAGATCGTCAACGGGCTGTTTGTTGGCGTGTTTTTTCATTGAGATAAGCTTGGTTAGTTCTATTCTGGCGTTCGCCTATGACCTGCTGCGACTCTTGTTCCAGTTTCTTTAAATTCATTTGCAGCATGGCGCGGGCACGACTAAGCTGAGATTTCGAAGTACCTTCTGAAATTCCTAACATTTCAGCAATTTCAGCATGAGCATATCCCTCCAGCGCATACAGGTTAAAGACCGTTCGGTAACCATCAGGTAGTTGATTAACCAGCCGCAGCAAATCACTTTCATTAAGACTCGTATCGGCCCACTCATAATTTGGCTCAACAAGGACTTCATCCATAGGGATTTCCTGACGTAACTGTTTATTTTTTCTCAGGAACATGAGAGACTCTGTAACCATGACCCGCCGAACCCATCCCTCAAAACTACCCTCTTCCCGAAACTGACCAATCTTTTCAAATACCTGCATGAATCCGTCCAGCATCACCTCCTCAGCATCGGCACGGTTGGCACAGTAGCGCGTACAAACAGCCAGCATTTTACCCGCCAACCGGTCGTACATGATTTTATGCGCACGGCCCTCACCCCGCTTCAGTGCAGCAATCAATTGCGCTTCAGTCGTGAAAAACGGTATAAGTTGGAGCATACGTGTTTCAGTTCGGTGAGAAGATGCAAGATAAGTGGGGGTAGGTTGCATGGCCATAAAAAAATGTGCGATGCATCGGAAACTCCAATGCATCGCACATAAAAAAAGGCTTTCTACAGCCCTTTTACATACTTAATTCCTGCTACGTAGTGCAGCCATATTACACGCGACACCCTAAAATTGACTGGTGCTATTAAAACCATAACTGGTGCAACTACTACGGCGTAAACCCAGCCATCGGGGTCGCCAGCCAGATAAAACAGCATGAATCCTAAAACCAGCGCTATTCCACCCGAAATGGCGTAACTCACATACATAGCTCCAACGAAATAACCGGGCTCGACCTCATACCGTAGTCCACAATGAGGGCACAATTCATACATCTCGTCGAAGCCCCTGGGAGAATAGAAAGGTTTGCAAAAGAGTTTGCCCTTTCTACATCTGGGACATAGCCCGTTTAACACGGCCTGCAATTTCGAGACGTCTTCCATGTTCCTGTTTGCTATTGCGATACCACAAATAACCAATCGTCGCAACGATCAAGTATGGAATAACTAACAAGTATAGAATACCAAAGTTTAATTCGGAAGCTATTACGCTCCTGCCATTGCTTACAGTGCTTTCAACCGTTCCCCGACACATAGCACACTGAGCCATTAAATCTGGTGTGATAACCAGCAACGCAATAAGGAGAACCAATACTATTCTTGATAGTTTCATGGTCTTTTCTCAATTAATGAAGATAATACGGTTTTATAAGCAGGTAAACAATAACTCCCGTTACGCTCACATAAAGCCAGATTGGAAAGGTCCATTTAACAGTTCGTTTATGACGCGTAATTTGACCGCTCAAAGCGAAATACACGGCCCGCAAAACAAACCAGACCACCACAATCGACAAGACAATATGCGATACCAGGAGGAAATAATAAATGGGGCGAATCCAGCCCTGCCCCCCAAACGGGGTAGATTCATGTGTAAGGTGGTATAAGATATAACACACCAAAAACACAGAACCCAAGGCAAATGCTGTCAGCATTGTTCGTTTGTGCGCCACTACGTTCTTCTGCCGAATAAAATACAAACCCATTAGCAGCAAAACAGATGTAATGGAATTGATAATGCCATTAACGTGTGGCAGGTATGAAGTCCAGGTGCCCAAGTCTAGCTTTAAGCGAACACCCAGCATCACAGCTACGGCAACTGGGATGACTATCGATAAAATGTTAATGATTCGACTAACTTTCTGCTCCTGAACTGGCTGTAGCGCTTGCATTACAAGAATTAATTTTTGCTATAGATGTCTAACAAGACCCGCATTTCGAGTACTAATCGGTCGACATCTTCCTTGTCAGTGCCATCATAAAAACCTCTCACAATGCCCTGTTTATCTACTAATACCAACTTTTCGCTATGGATAAAAGTTTCGTCAGGCTTGCCATCCTTAACACCAGCATCAACGGCTGGAAGGTAAGATCGGAAGAGCG
>JAQBNX010000146.1 GCA_028288385.1 Spirosoma sp. | reverse complement strand
ACACGGCTTATGATCGCTGGTGGGAGGGCCGCAAAGCCTGGGGAAGTCTGACCAACAATTCGCGTAACCTGGCCATCAAACTGGCGCATATTCTGAGCGAGTCTGACCCGGCCGACCGGCAGTTTTTCCGGGCCATGATACCTAACTACGCCTACGCCCTAAAAAATCACCTGCGCAACGACTTCTGCCCCGACGAATGGGAATCCTGCCCCGATTTCGACCCGGCAAGTGCACTGCCAGACCGGCACCAGCCTAACCAGATGGCCATAAGACTCTTTGGCAAATTGGACTAACTCTACTAGCGGGGCGTTATCCGGCCCGAACACCTACTGGTGTTGAATGCCGAGTTTCAGTCCTTTACGGAGGTTTGTGGCATCTGCGAACGCATTCATACTACGCCCATCCCGTATTCTTACTCGTCGTTTCTGAAAAAATTTATTGCGCTTTACTGTCTGACCCTGCCTGTTGGCTACGTGCTATCGCTGCATTATTGGGTAATTCCGGTGGTGCTGGTAGTGTTCTATGTACTGGCCAGTCTGGAACTGATTGCTGAGGAGATTGAGGACCCGTTTGGCGTTGATGCCAACGACCTGCCCACCGACCGCATGGCCGCCAGCATCCGTAAAGCCGTAGCCGAATTGGTCTGATTTATTTAGTGCCTGATCTTGCACCGGCCGCACCGCCCAATCCCGATCCGTCATCCCCAACGTTGCTCAGGACCGACACGCCGTTTTCGTTGAACGCTTCGATGGCAAAATAATAGGGCACGCCCACGTTCAGCGCACGCAATTCAAACGTGCTTTTCTCATCGTTCCAGAACTGGTAGGTTTGGTACAGTTTATCCGGGGCAATGCCCCATCGAACGTTATAGCCAGTCGCATTGGGCACTTTGTTCCAGGTTAGGTCGGCGTTGCGCTGGTCTTTCTGGCGTTTGGCGGTCATTGTTGGTGTGGCCGGAGCTTTTCCCAATCCGTTGCCAAACACCCGGAACGCGTTGATAGCCAGCGTTGGCCCCGCTACATAAACATGCTCATAACGGACGTAGCGTGCACGGATGGGTTTCGGTAGTTCAACGTAGGCGCAGGCCCGGTCGCGCTTTGGCTCTTTAGTGAGGTCGGCGGCTACGGTAAACTTTTTTCCATCGGTGGAGGTCAAGATTCTGAACTGCGTGTAAACCGCTGAGTCGGAATCAAAAATGGTTTGTTTATAGTCGATGTAATCGACCTGCACCGCCTTTACGTCGCTCTCCGCACCAAGGTCCATTGTGAGCGTTTCGCCCGGTCGGTTCTGTTTGGCTACCCAAAATGTGCGCGGGTTCTCGTCAGCTACTTTATTGGCGGTCAGCGTGTCTAGTGTCGACGAGGCTACTACGGGCTTGCGGTAGGATAGGAGCATCCAGCCGGTGAATAACTCGTCACGGTTTTGGGTATTGCTGGTGGCCAAAAAGTGTGGGTAATCGCCGAAGCGGGTGTTGGCATACATCTGTCCGTCTTTGTCAAACCCCGCCGGGTTCATCACGATACGGCGTTCCATACCCCAGTTGTAGCCAATCCAGGTAGTGCCGGTATTCCAGTAGTTGCCAAAGTTATCCTGAAACGTATTGCCATGCCCACAGCCGGTTGCAAAGCCACCCGGTTTATAGGCAACGGGGTTGTAGGGTGCGTATTCAAACGGCCCCAGGGGACTTTTACTCACGTAGGTACCGTTGCCATATACGTTGTATTCCGTGCCGGGTGCACCATACTGCAGGTAGTACAAGCCATTGTACTTGGTCATCCAGGCTCCCTCCGTAAAGGGCTTGAAGGGGTCGGAGTGGTTGGGGCCAAAGCGTTCCCAGCCGTGACTATAGGGGTCGAGCCAGAGCATGGCTTTATAAGCCTCGGCAGGGTTGTTTCCGGCATAGGTCAGGTTGCGGCTTTTGTCCAGCTCCGCCCCGAAGATGGGATACACGTTCGACGATCCCCAGTACATGTACCATTTATCGGTATCCTCGTCATGAAACAGCGCCGGATCCCAGGGACCAATGTCTTTGGGCAGGCGGGGCATCCAGCGGTTTAGGAACTTGAGTTTTCCTTTTTCGGGTTCGGTTGAATAAAAAATGGGTCGCTGCTCAAACGTACTCTGAAACAGGTATAACGTATCACGCACCGACAGGGCCGCCGGCGCGCACATGTCTTCCATGGGCCACTTGTCGGGCACAATGTAATTCCAGTTTACCAGGTCTTTTGAGTGCCACCACCCGCCCTGAATCGTTACAAACAGGTAGTATTCGTTTTTGTGGTTGATAATAACCGGGTCGGCCCCGGAGCGGTAGGAGATTTTTTCGTTTAACTGCTCGAAATTATACCGATAGTTGATATCCATCGGGTTGCAATAGGTCCGGGCCGATTGAGATGCACCACCAATGCGGGGCGTCTGGGCAAGGGAAACCACCAGGTGAAAAAGCAGGAGAAACAACAGCAGAGCAGTACGCATAAACAAGTGATGGACACAGATCGTGTAAAAGTAGCCAAATACCCGTA
>JAQBNX010000108.1 GCA_028288385.1 Spirosoma sp. | reverse complement strand
CAATTGGCTGAATGTCGTACAGCCTCGATTTATACGTTGTCTCACCATCGAACAGCTTGGCCGATAACTGGTTGTGCGATGCGCTAACCGAGTTACGCTTGGTGTCGGTAACGTAGCGGACGTTGGGAAAGCGCTTCATCAGGGCCCGCCCTGCCTCCTGAAACGTACTGCCGACAACACCGTACAGTTCAGAAAACAGGGCCTTGTTTCCTAACACAAGTGTACAGCCTTCGGTGAGTGCAGGCATGATTTCCTGGGGTGAACGGCCGTATTGCCACAGATTGCTGCGGTAAACGATATCGCCCGAAACAGGAATGCCCAGGCGGTTGGCGGTCTGGATGCCTGCTAGCAGGCAATCGGCCGCTCCCTGCGATAGGGCGGGCGTAATACCAGTCCAGTGAAACCAGCTAACCGGCGCTCCGCTAAGGACTTTTTCCCAATCGATTTCGTCAGCCCGGATGCGTGAGAATGCCGAGTCGGCGCGGTCGTAAATAATCTGACTGGCCCGACTGCCAGCCCCCGTTTCCAGAAAATACAACCCCATACGGCCATCACCAAACCGAACCGACTCTGTATCGACGCCATAGCGACGCAGGTAGCCCGTTGCGGCCTTCCCCAGGGCATGGTCGGGAAATCGGGTAACGTGGGAGGCCGACAGGCCAAATTGTGCCAGCGAAACCGCTACGTTCGCTTCAGTGCCGCCGAAGTGCATGGTGAGGGCGCTGGCTTGCGGGAACCGGTCGACACCCGGCGGACTAAGCCGGAGCATGACTTCGCCGAAGGTAACTATTTTCATATAGTCGGGGGTCAGGCTTCTACCTAACTCGTAAATAGGATCAGGATTTGTCAAACAAAGAACTACAATATCCCATAATTACCTGTTCAAACGGCTTCCTGAATCAGTTCTTCGGACTTTATAGGCTCCAGTTTGGGCAGAATCAGGTGTATGATTCCCAGGGCGATCAGGTACGCGCAACTGGCAATGATAAACATGGGCAGATACCCAAACGCGGTAATGATGCGCCCAGCCAATAAGGCAAGCAGAATACCGCCCACCGCTCCAAACATGCCGCCAATGCCCGTTACGGAGGCCACTACGTTTTTGGGGAACAGGTCTGACGCAAAGGTATACATATTGGCCGACCAGCCCTGGTGAGCCGCTGTTGCCACGGCAATCAGGGCAATGGCAATGGTCAGGCTGCTGGTTTGGGCAGCAAAGAAAATAGGAACAACGCACAGAGCGCAAATAAGCATGGTGGTTTTGCGGGCCCGATTGGCCGACCATCCCAGATTCATGAACTGGGTAGTGAGCCATCCGAAGAAGATACTGCCGGCGTCGGAGACGACGTAGATGATCAGGAAAGGTATGCCAAAACTTTTAAGGTCGAGTTTCTGGTCGAGGGCGTCGTTTGAGTTAAAGAAATCGGGGAGCCACGACATGTAAAACCACCAGATGGGGTCGGCCATGAACTTGCCAACGGCAAATGCCCACGTTTGTTTATAGCCCAGCAACCGGCCCCACGACACTTTTATGGGGCTTATTTCTTCCTCATCACTTCGGATATAGGCCAGTTCATCGGCTGAGAGTTTAGGATTCCGTTCCGGCTTGCTATAAGTGAACCACCAGAGCGCCAACAGCAGAAACCCGAGTGCTCCTGTCACTAAAAATGAACTCCGCCAGCCAAAATGTAATATCAGATACGGCACCGCCAGAGCCGTCAGAATAATGCCTACGTTGGCTCCCGCGTTAAAAAGGCCGTTGGCAAAAGAGCGTTCCCGCCGGGGAAACCACTCAGAAATAGTCTTTATGGATGACGGAAAGTTGGCTGCCTCTCCCAATCCCAGCAGAGCGCGTGCCCAGCGCAGCCCCGCTATATTACCAACAAAAGCGGTCAGCATTCCGGCCAGACTCCACACCATGATACCAATCGAGAATCCCCGTTTGGTGCCGATTCTGTCGATGAGCCATCCTGCAATCAGGAACCCAATGGCATAGGCAAATTTGAAGGCGGCATCAACATCGCCATAGAGCACCTTGAAGCGATCTGTGGCTTCTTTTGTAAGTAGGGCATCGGGGGCCAGATCGAGCATTTCTTTACGAAATAACTCGTCGGTCATGGTAAACGAAAGAACTTGCCGATCAACGTAATTGATAGTCGTTGCTATAAATAGCAGAGCGACGATGCGCCACCGAAAGCGGCCGGATGTAGTTGAATTAAGCAAGAACGTAGCGGGCTTTTGGGGAGAAAAGCGGAGGTATGTGCTTTTTTACCTGAAACAAAAAACTGAAATCTTGACAGTCGAACCACTAATTTAGGGCCACTACGTCAACATTCATCATTCATTCGTTGACTATCAACCGTAGAAACTATGCTTGAAGAAACCTGGCGCTGGTTTGGGCCAAAAGACCCTGTATCGCTCGCCGACGTCAGACAGGCCGGAGCTACCGGCATTGTTACGGCGCTTCACCACATACGTAATGGAGAGGTGTGGCCACTTGAGGAAATACAGCATCGCAAGGCGCTTATTGAACAAAACGGCCTGACCTGGTCTGTGGTCGAAAGCATTCCCGTGCATGAAGGCATCAAGACCCGCACCGGTAACTATCGCCAGTACCTGGACAACTACAAAGAATGTATTGTCAATCTAGCCCAGGCGGGTATCGATACGGTCTGTTATAATTTCATGCCCGTACTCGACTGGACCCGTACCGATCTGGATTTCCCGATGCCCGATGGCTCCACCGGTCTGCGGTTCGACGCTGTTGAGTTTGCCGCCTTCGAGCTCTATGTGTTGCAGCGCCCTGGTGCGGAGTACCTGTATACTGATGAACAGCAGCGCCGGGCGCGCGCCCAACTTGATGCCATGACCGACGCACAGGTCAAACGCCTGACCCGCACCATCATTGCCGGATTACCAGGCTCCGAAGAAAGCTACACCATTGAACAGTTTCGGGAAGCTCTTGGTATGTATGCCGACGTGGGTGATCACGAATTACGTCAGAATCTATACGCCTTTTTACGCGAGATTGTACCGGTAGCCGAGTCGGTGGGTGTCCGGTTGGCCATTCACCCCGATGATCCGCCGTACCCGATTCTGGGTCTGCCACGCGTGGTCAGTACCGAAACTGACGCTCGTGCTCTGCTGGCTGCTGTCGATTCGCCAACAAACGGGCTTTGTTTCTGTACGGGCTCCTACGGTGTTCGGCCCGACAATGACTTGATTGGTATGGTGGAACGCCTGGGGTCACGCTTTCACTTTATTCACCTGCGCAGCACCGAGCGGAGCCGTGATGGGGATGCAGCCTGGGGCAATCCAGGCCAGTTTAGTTTTCAGGAGGCCAATCACCTCGAAGGCGACGTGCCGATGGTGGGCGTAATGCAGGCCTTATTAAAGGAACAGCAACGGCGGCAGGCAGAGGGAAGAACCGATCTACGGATGCCGTTTCGACCTGACCACGGTCACCGGATGCTCGATGATCTGACGTCGGGCAAGCGAACAAACCCCGGCTACACTGCCATTGGACGACTACGCGGATTGGCCGAACTACGTGGGCTGATGTGGGGGTTGTCGTCACAGATTATGGCAAATAAAGCGTAAGTGGGTAAACCAGCTTACACGTAGTATGATGTAAGAATAAGCCGTTACTGGCAACGCATAGTCGTACGTCATTTCTAGTCCAAATTGGAGGGTGGCTAGAGGTTTATGCCCGGTCAAAACCTAAATATTGTTAAATTGGGCCGTTCTCCGGTCGGAAGCATTAAATTTGTCTCAATAACACGAGAACCCTGAATGGCTCGTAAAAAGAAAAAAGTAGGTACGTATCCCAGTGGCATGATTTTGTTTAGCCTGTCACTGGCGTTATTTTTAATTGGCTTTTGCGGACTGCTGGCCATCCAGTCAAAACGATTGGTCAGGTTCATCCGCGAGAATTACGAAATGCGGGCTTTTCTGGATAAAGACCTCGATGCAAAGAAAAAGCAAGCCTTGTACAAAACCATTGGTGAGAAACCATATACCCTGAAAACCGGTGGCCAGCCACAGATTAGTCTGGTTACGAAAGAAGTGGCGGCTAAGGAGTTTATTGCGGAAACGAAAGAGGATTTTTCTAAGTTTTTGGGTGAAAATCCCCTACGCGATAGTTACCGAATAAAACTCAATGAGGATTATTTTGAGGAAGCTAAGCTGCAGGGCGTTAAGGAGGATTTAGAGCAAATTGATGGTGTGTTTGAAGTGGTGTACCAAGAGAATCTGGTGGACAGCATCAACCGCAACATCACTAAAATTTATTTGGTCATGGCGGCCTTTGCAGTGGTGTTGCTCGTCATCATCGTGGTGCTGATGAACAACACCATCCGGCTGGCACTCCACTCACAGCGGTTGCTGATTCGGAGTATGCAGCTGGTAGGAGCCACCAACGGATTTATTACAAGGCCGTTTCTGGGACGGGGCGTTCTGCAGGGCCTGATTGCGGGCATTGTCGCGGTGGCGCTGCTGCTTGTTGCCTTGCAGATTGCTGTTCATAACTTACCCGAACTGGGGGCCTATCAGGAACCAGAGAAAATAGCGATGCTGCTGGCAGGCATTCTCGGATTGGGTGTTCTGATTGGATTTATCAGCACGTTTCAGGCCGTTCATCGATATCTTGGCCTAACTGTCGATGAGCTTTATTGAAAAATGAATGGCGGATGGGAGTTGAGAGAAGGCCATTTTTCATTCTTTATCGTTTACTAGACATCGAAACAAAACAGACATGGCAAAGGAAAAACCATATAGCTCGCCCACATTAACCCGTGAGGACCCCCTCAAAAAAACGACGGTTGTGGCAGCACCCGCGTCTAAGCCTGTATCGGCGACGCGGCCACTATCGACCGAGCCAACGCGCCGGCCTGACCCATCGGCTGCGCTGCCCTTTGGCCGGCGCAACTATATGCTCATGCTGGCAGGCATTGGCATAATCCTGCTGGGTTTCTTTATCATGAGCCTCGACAAGGAAGAATTTGGATTTGGATTTCTGGGCCTTACACTCGGCCCAATTGTCGTTATGAGTGGCTTCATGCTCGAATTCTTCGCCATTCTGGCTCGCCCATCCAAGGCCTAGGTGATTTATTTAGTGTTTATGTGTTTGCGTGTTTAGGTTTGTACTCAATTTACAGACGCTAAGCACGCAAACACTTTTTACACCTGAATGGATCTGATTCATGCGATTGCGCTGGCCATCATAGAGGGGCTGACCGAATTTTTACCGGTTTCCTCAACGGGCCATATGATAATCTACTCCTCACTGGCGGGCATTGCTGGAAACGAGTTTACTAAACTCTACACCGTCGACGTTCAATTTGGCTGCATTCTGTCGGTGTTGGTTCTTTACCACCGCCGGTTTCTGCTCGACACCCGAACCGATGAGTTTGAGGCTCCGGCGTGGGTTAGGCGGTTTCCGCAAAAAATGCAGCGCATGGTCAATTTCTACGCCAAAATTCTGATCG
>JAQBNX010000302.1 GCA_028288385.1 Spirosoma sp. | reverse complement strand
TTCAGGGTAAAAATGGAGACCTGCACATCACGTACACCTGGAATAGAAAGAGAATCCGGTACGTCAATTTCAAACTCGCAGACATACCAGCCCAGTAAAACAAAACTCGCATGTCGAAACTAGTGAGCGGGGTTTATGCCGCACTCAGCACACCGCGTCAGAACGATGGTAGTCTGGACGAAACGTCGCTTCGGAAGTTGATAGATTTTTTGCTGGAGCGGGGCATCCGTGGCTTTGCCATCAATGGGGCAACGGGGGAATACTGCCTGACCACCAGCGAGGAACTGAAACGAATAGTGCAGGTGGCCAGCGATGCGCTTCCCTCATCGGCTCAGTACGTAGTTGGTATTGGTTCGGCCGGCATTCAGGGGTGTGTTAATAACGGGAACGTAGCGATTGACCATGGTGCATCCGGCGTTCTGCTGCCAATGCCTCATTTTTTTTCGTACACCCAGGATGATCTGTACGCGTTTTCCGAGAATGTTGCCAGAAGATTACCCATTCCCATTCTGCTGTATAATTTACCGCAATTTACCAACGGTTTGGACTCGGCTACGGTGCATAATCTATTGGTCAACTGCCCCAATATTATCGGGATCAAGGACAGTAGCGGTTCCCTGGAAACATTACGTGATTTAACGAATAATAATCCCCAATCCTGCCGTATCGTTGGGAATGACTCGGCGTTTGCTGATTCGCTCCGCCAAAACATTTCTGATGGGGTCATTTCTGGGGTGGCTGGTGTTTTGCCAGAGTTGATTTTATCGATTTATGCCCACAAGGATGAATCGAATTCAGCCCAATTTAAGGAAGCTGTTAACAAACTGGATGAATTTATCGGGCAGATCAATGCTTTCCCAACGCCCTGGGGACTAAAAATCATTGCCGAATGCCGGGGAATCACATCCGCCAGTTTTTCTCAACCACTCTCAAGCCAGCGACATGCGCAACGTCAGTCGCTGGAACGGTGGTTTAAGGAATGGCAGTCCCCAATTAGCTAAATTTAGTCTTCTGAAATCAATTGAGGCCAGGGTAGACAAGAGAATATAGATTTAATTTTATGTGGTATGTCCTCATGCTACCAGTAAATGGCTTTTTTCGGTTGGCATTGGCAGCGAGAATTAACTGAGCAGTCATGACGGGTGTCGTTTCTTATGGGCAAAAATTACAAATGGTGGGTCGTCTTTATGCTGTGGTTCGTCTGCTTTTTTAATTATGCAGACCGCCAGGCCATATTTTCCGTCTTTCCGCTGTTAAAACAGGAAATGGGCTTAAACGATGTCCAACTTGGGGTTGTTGGAGCGGCTTTTATGTGGGTTTACGCGGGTTTTGGTGCCATTGCTGGTCTGGTTGGTGACCGATTCGAGCGGAGAACCCTAATTATTGGTGGGCTTATTTTTTGGTCTTTAGTTACCCTTGGAACGGCCCTCTCAACCAATTATAGTCAACTGGTCATTTGCCGGGCGCTGGAAGGCCTGGGCGAAGCGTTCTATTTTCCGGCGTCTATGTCGCTGCTGAGCGATTATCACGGCAAAGAAACCCGCTCGAAAGCAATGTCATTTCATCAATCGAGCGTTTATGCAGGAACAATCGTAGGCGGCACCGCTGCTGGCTTCATGGGCCAATATTATGGCTGGCATTCGAGTTTTTATCTGTTTGGCGGACTTGGTGTTCTGCTGGGCGTTGTCTTACTCGGTGTGTTGCGTGAACCCGTTCGCGGTCAGGCAGAGGCCCGCGATGAAATGGACCCTCGTTTATCTTCTTCACCGAATTCAAAACCCGACTCTATCGGAAAGAGCATCCGACAGATTTTCAGCCATTCAATGGTTTGGATACTGGTTGCAGTCTTTGTTGGGGCCAATTTTGTTGCCAGTATTTTTCTGACCTGGATGCCGTCGTTTCTGTACACTAAGTTTAAGATGAGCCTGTCGATGGCTGGTTTAAACGCAACGGTTTATCTGCAACTGGCCTCGGTTATCGGCGTAGTGACGGGCGGGATTCTGGCTGATACGTTGGTACAGCGGTACCGTGGCGGCCGGATGATGGCCCAAAGTATTGGGTTGCTATTAGGCGTACCCTTTTTATTTCTGGCGGGCTGGACGCTATCTGTCCCCGTGCTGATTCTGGCCTTAGCGGGTTTTGGTTATTTTAAAGGGCTGTACGACGCCAACATCTGGGCGTCGCTGCACGATGTTGTGCAGCCTAAAAACCGCGCCACCGCCGTAGGGTTTATGAACTCAATTGGTTGGTTTGGCGGGGGCATGGCCCCCATTGCCATTGCCTATGCTAGCGCCAACTATGGAATGAGCGCCTGCATTAGCGCTACCTCTGTTCTTTATCTTGTTTTTGGGTTACTGTTGGTTCTTGGCATCTGTAAATTCATGCGAAATCGAACGGCGCAGTATCAAAGCGCCGGTGCGATAAAATCATCACCTATTTAACAGGTAATGAACGAGGAGAACTGACAAAATCGATACAAAGTGTTTCTCAGGCATGGGCTTGACTCTAATTTACCGAAGGCTGTAGCCTTCCTTTTCGAAATTTTCTTACAACTCTCACTAGTTTCGTCCCTGTACCGACAACATTGCTTTTTTATGCGCTTTTTGATTTCTTTTCTATTGCTTAGTGCCGTTTCGGCGGTTGCTGCGACCATTGAAATTCCCATTGAAACCAACCGCACGGCGCTCGTCATTCGCGTCGACAACGAAGGCCATCTGACCACCATTCACCACGGCAAACGGCTGCAACAGGCCTCCGAGTATGCCCAGTTGCGGGGCATAACGCACCTAAACGAAGGCTACTCAGAGTACTATAACTCGGTCTATACTCCCGCCGGGTCACGCAACCTGCTCGAACCGGCTATTCAGGCAACTCATGCCGATGGCAACCCATCGCTCGATCTGGTTTATGTCCGGCATGAAACAAAATCTATAGGGCAAGGCCAGACCTTAACGACCATTTTGCTTAAAGATCCCCAATACCCCTTCGAGGTAACGCTTAACTACAAGGCCTATCAGCAGGAAGATGTTCTGGAAAGCTGGTCGACCATCCGGCACAATGAAAAGAAGGCCGTTCGATTGCAGAAATATGCATCAGCCAACCTGTATCTGTCGGCGGGTCAGTATTATCTAACTCACTACCACGGCAACTGGGCTAGTGAAGTGCGTCCCGAAGAAACCCAGCTTACGGCTGGTATGAAAGTGCTCGATAGTAAGTTAGGCACCCGCGCTCAGATGCTGCAGGCACCCATGTTTATGCTTTCCCTGAATCAACCCGCCCAAGAAGAGCAGGGAGAGGTGTTAGCCGGTACGCTAGCCTGGTCGGGCAATTTCCAATTTCAATTTGAACTGGACCCGTACCACAACCTTCGTCTGCTGGCAGGCATCAATCCCTATGCATCTGAATATACGCTTGAACCGGGCCGGGACTTTACGACACCTGCCTTGATTTACACGTATTCGGACCAGGGCATGGGCGGAGCCAGCCGCAGCCTGCACCGCTGGGCCAGAAACCACCGAATTCCGCAGGGCAAGGGCGACCGCGTTACGTTACTCAATAACTGGGAAGCCACCCAGTTCGATTTTGATGAGCCAAAACTGGTCGATCTGTTCAAAGACGGTAAGAAACTCGGTGTCGATCTGTTTCTCCTGGACGACGGCTGGTTTGGCAATAAGTTTCCCCGCAACAATGACCAGGCGGGTCTTGGTGACTGGCAGGAAAATAAGGCGAAACTTCCCCACGGTCTGGGCTATCTCGTGAAAGAAGCCGAAGCGGCCGGCATTAAATTCGGCATCTGGATTGAACCAGAGATGGTTAACCCCCAAAGCGAATTATACCAGAAACATCCCGACTGGGTAATTAAAGCGCCGAACCGTCCCGATGCAGTATTTCGCAATCAGCAGGTGCTGGACCTCTCTAATCCCAAGGTGCAGGACTTTGTTTATGGCGTAGTAGATGGTTTGTTTACCAAAAATCCGATGTTGGGCTACATTAAGTGGGATTGTAATGCGGTGATTTATAATGCTTATTCAGCAGCCAATCCAACCAACCACCTGTACGTAGACTACGTCAGGGGATTGTATCGGGTGTTGGAGCGGCTACGGGCCAAGTACCCAACCGTGCCAATGATGCTATGCTCGGGTGGTGGTGCGCGCGTAGACTACGGTGCCCTTCAGTATTTCACAGAATACTGGCCCAGCGACAATACCAGCCCGGCGGAGCGGATTTTTATTCAATACAACTACTCGTCTTTCTTTCCGGCAATTGCCAGTTGCAATCACATTACCAACTGGGGCAACTTCCCCATTAAGTTCCGCACCGACGTGGCCATGATGGGCAAACTAGGCTATGATATTGTGGTTAGCCACATGTCTGCCAATGATTTGGCATTCAGTCAGCAGGCGTTGAAAACCTATAACCGGCTAGAGCCTGTCATCTACCAGGGAGATTTGTTTCGGCTCCAGTCGCCCCACACCAATGACGTAGCGTCGGTGATGTATGTGAGCGAAAAGCAGGACAAAGCCGTTTGGTTTTCGTACCTGGTCAATAGCCGTTTCAAAGCAGGAAGTGAGTTGCCGCCTATCCGGTTGCGTGGTCTGCAGCCCAACAAACAGTACACGATTCAGGAAACGAATCTGATGCCGGGGGCTAAATCGCCAATAAACAGCACCGTGACCTATTCAGGCGATTTCCTGATGACGGTGGGTTTAAACCCCGTAGTCAATGACCGCAGGACCAGTGTTGTGCTCGAAGTGACCGAAGCCCCCGGAACAGGCCGGTAAAAAATTTAGTCTGTGATTGCTTTAGCGGATGGCCTGGCCCAGCGCCAACCGCTCCACCCCGGCTGCTACGAGCTTTTCTAATTCGTTCTCGGTAGCTCCGTCGGCTACAATTTTGACACCTACTGATTTTGGTACGTTCCTTCGAAATTGCAGTGCGGATTCCAGGGAAAAATCTGTTGTGATGGCCCCGGTTGCATTTTTTAGAAAATCGCAGCCTGCATCGGTAGCGAGTTTGATCATTATTAATTGCTGCTGCTCATTGAGCAAGGTCGATTCGAGCACAACCGTCAGGAGTTTTTCCTGCGCGTGTACCTGTGTTACTAACTTGGCAAACTCGATTTTTAACCAGACCGACGAAGGAGAGAACAGGGCCGACGTATTGAGTACCACCTCTATTTCGGTAGCTCCATCCTTAAGGGCCAGTTCAGTCTCTAGTTGCTTGGTTTCGGTGCGTTGGTACCCAAATGGGTAACCCACTACGGCCGACAGCACGGCTGGGTGTTTGTCGCCC
>JAQBNX010000064.1 GCA_028288385.1 Spirosoma sp. | reverse complement strand
GACGGGTGTGCAAACCGACCTGCCCAATGTTTGGGGAAAGCGCAGTTCACTGCAAAACTCAACCGCTACAATCACACTGGGTTATGGCTTTGGTGCTGGTCCGGAACACCCCAGCCGCTATTCGCGGTAACGTTTGTCCTTCTTCATAACAGACAGAGGCCTTTCCTGGTCAACTCAGGAAAGGCCTCTGTCTGTTATAAGCCGTTATCGCACGCAACGTTTCATTTCCAATTATAGTAGTCGATTGATCCTCATAGAATTTCTCGCGGGTCAGGGGCGACGCGGGTGTTGTCGTAGAAGGTGTTCAGCAGGGCCATATCATCGTCGGTAATTACAAAATCGAAGACGTCAAAATTCTCCTGAATACGGTCACGCTTCACCGACTTCGGAATGGTGACCACGTTATGCTGCAACGACCAGCGCACCAGCAGTTGATACGTGCTTTTACCATATTTCTCTGCCAGCGTCACCAACCTTGGATCGTTTTGCTTCTCACCTCGAACCAGCGGTGCATACCCTTCGGGCTGAATGTTCTTTTGACGGCAGTACGTCAGTACATCTGGAAGGTAACAGTAGGGACTGAATTCGAACTGATTGACGGCGGGCGTGATGCTGGCCTGTTGAAATAGCTCGTCCAGGTGTGGACTGTAGTAATTTGACACGCCAATGGCCCGAGCCCGCCCATCGGCATAAATTTTTTCGAGCGCCCGCCAGGTCTCGCGCCGGCGCTCCTGTACCGGCCAGTGAATTAGATACAGGTCTACTACGTCGAGTTGAAGCCGGTCCAGACTTCGGTCGAATGCATGCAGGGTTCGCTCATAACCTTGATCATCGTTCCAGACTTTTGTCGTGATAAAGACCTCCTGCCGGGGCAAACCGGCCGATTGGAGAGCCGCGGCTATTTCACGTTCATTACCGTAGGAAGACGCCGTATCGATCAGGCGGCACCCGGCTTCGAGCGCATACTCCACAGCTTGCTGCACTTCGTTATGCTGGGTAGGGGCATAGACACCGAGGCCTAGCAGGGGCATCTCGATACCGTTGTTGAGGGTCACGTTGGGAATTGTCATTGGCAGACTAATTTAATAAGCTTAATCGCTAACTAGTGCCAGATGTTTTCGCTTCGTATGACCGACCTATCGAACTATTAATCTCATCTGTTTTCCTGTTAGTAGAAAGGCAAAAACAGATGAGCCACACTCATCAGAGTGTGGCTCAATGATAAATAGACAGAAGGGCTCAACGGCTCAGGTACAAATTCCGTTCGCCGTAGACGTTCAGGAAGAAATCGTCGGTCAGGTCGTCGATGAAGTAGATACCCTCGCCGGTCGATTTCATTTCGGGACCAAGTTCCTTATTCACATTTGGAAATTTGTTGAACGAGAAAACCGGAATCTTAATTGCATAGCCCTTCTTAACCGGTTTAAAGTCAAAGTCTTTTACCTTTTTATCACCTAACATCACCTTTGTAGCGTAGTTGACGTAAGGCTCCTGGTAGGCTTTGCAAATAAACGGAACGGTGCGGCTGGCACGGGGGTTGGCTTCGATGATGTAGACTACATCATCCTTGATGGCAAACTGAATATTAATCAGGCCAACGGTGCGGAGCGCCACAGCAATCTTGCGCGTGTGCTCTTCTATCTGCTGAATCACGTTCGCGCTCAGGTCAAAGGGTGGCAACACGGCATAGGAGTCGCCGGAGTGTATACCCGCCGGCTCTATGTGCTCCATGATGCCGATGATGTACACGTCCTCACCGTCGCAAATGGCATCGGCTTCGGCCTCGATGGCGTTTTCGAGGAAGTGATCGAGCAGGATATTGTTGTCGGGGATATCCTGCAAGATTTTCATTATGTGCTGCTCCAGTTCGTTTTCGTTGATAACGATCTTCATGTTCTGCCCACCCAGTACGTAGCTGGGTCGAACCAGCAGCGGAAATCCCAGTTCACGAGATAGATCCAGGGCCGCTTCGGCCTCGCGCACGGTGCCAAACTTGGGATATGGAATGCCCAGTTCGCGCAGCAGGTTGGAGAACTGCCCCCGGTCTTCAGCTAAATCGAGAGCTTCCCAGCTCGTACCAATGATTTTAATACCGTAGCGGGTTAATTTCTCGGCCATTTTGAGGGCTGTTTGACCGCCCAACTGTACAATAACCCCCACTGGCTGCTCATGCATGATAATGGCGTGAACGTGCTCCCAAAAGACAGGCTCAAAGTACAGTTTATCGGCAACGTCGGGATCGGTTGAGACGGTTTCTGGATTGCAGTTAATCATGATCGTCTCGTAGCCGGCTTCCTTGGCAGCCAGCACCCCATGAACGCAGGAGTAATCGAACTCGATGCCCTGCCCAATCCGGTTTGGGCCGGAGCCAAGTACAACGATTTTAGGACGGTCACTGCGAATCGATTCGTTACCGGGGAGGTCGGACACGGGTTCGGGCCGGTCGAGCGTAATGGGCAACTGGTTGTTAAAGGTCGAGTAGTAGTAGGGAGTACGGGCCTCAAACTCAGCTGCGCAGGTATCCACACATTTAAATACCCGCCGGATGTTGTGCTTCTGTCGGTATTCGTAAATCTTACTTTCCTTCACCGTCAGCAGGTGCGCCAGTTGTCGGTCGGCGTAGCCTTTCTGCTTGGCTGTGCGCAGCAGTTCGGGTGGCATATCGTCCAGATCATACTGCTGAATTTCATGCTCCAGTTCGATGAGTTCCTCAATCTGATGCAGGAACCAGGGGTCTATTTTGGTAAGCTGCTGGATCGTGCGGAACGACATGCCCGCTTTAAACGCGTCGTAAATGTGAAACAGCCGGTTCCAGCTTGGGTGTTGCAAACTCTGGGTAAGTGCATTGCGGTCGGTCAGTTCGCGGCCGTCGGCACCGAGCCCGTTGCGCCGGATTTCGAGCGACTGACACGCTTTTTGCAGAGCCTCCTGAAAGTTCCGGCCGATGCCCATCGTTTCTCCTACTGACTTCATCTGCAAACCCAGTGACCGATCGGCACCCGGAAACTTGTCGAAGTTCCAGCGGGGCACTTTCACAATAACGTAGTCGATAGCAGGCTCAAAAAAGGCGGATGTCGTACCCGTAATAGGGTTTATCAGTTCGTCGAGGTTATAGCCAATGGCCATTTTGGCGGCAATCTTGGCAATGGGGTAGCCCGTAGCTTTAGACGCCAGCGCCGACGACCGGCTCACGCGCGGATTAACCTCAATGGCAATAATATCATCCGTTTGCGGATTAACCGAGAACTGGATGTTGCAGCCGCCCGCAAACTGGCCAATGGCGCCCATTACCTTTATTGACAGGTCGCGCATCTGCTGGTACAGCGTATCGGGCAGCGTCATGGCCGGGGCAACCGTAATCGAGTCGCCCGTGTGAATGCCCATCGGATCGAAGTTCTCAATGGAGCAAATGATGATGAAGTTGCTGTTATGATCGCGCAGCAACTCCAGTTCATACTCTTTCCAGCCCATTACGCTCTGCTCGACCAATACCTCGTGCACAGGCGATGCGTGCAGCCCGTGTGTTAAGGCTTTGTCGAATTCTTCGGGCGTATTGACGAAACCGCCCCCCGTGCCGCCGAGCGTAAATGACGGCCGGATTACGAGGGGAAAACCGATCTCCTGGGCAATCTCCTTACCCTCCAGAAACGACCGTGCCGTGCGGCCCTTGCAGACGCCGACTCCCAACTCGAGCATGAGCAGCCGGAATTTCTCCCGATCTTCGGTTGTCTCGATGGCCTTTATATCCACACCAATGATCTGAACACCGTATTTAGTCCAGATACCCGCTTTGTCGCAGTCGATGGCCAGGTTGAGGGCCGTTTGGCCACCCATCGTGGGCAGCACAGCGTCGATGGGTTTGCCCATCTCCTGGTGTTTCCTCAGGATGTCAATAATGGATTTCTTCTCCAGCGGCAGCAGGTACACGTAGTCGGCGTTGATCGGGTCGGTCATGATCGTGGCCGGATTGGAGTTGATCAGTGCTACTTCGATGCCTTCATCGCGGATGGAGCGGGCCGCCTGCGAACCAGCGTAGTCAAATTCACACGCCTGACCAATGACGATAGGGCCGGAGCCAATAATGAGAACGGAGCGAATGGCTGAGTTTTTGGGCATTTTTGGCGGAGGTAACTAAGAAAATGTAATAGACAAGACGTAGTGTCTGTCAGACCGTTGGCGGGTAGCCAAAAATCCTGCAAAAATAGTAGATACAACGGTATGGAACTGAGTAAACGTCCGAAAAATTATGATATCAACAGGTCATCAGTCGAACTAGTAGTTCTTTACGTAACAACAGATCGGTATAGTTGCAAAAAGGCCTGTGGTGCCTTAGTTTTGAAAAGGGCTTGTTTCCATTCTCGTTTATGCGTCGTTTTGTCCTCCTTTTCCTGTGCGTAGTGGTCAATGTGCTGACCTTCATGTGCACAGCCGACTACCCCGCTACTGCCCCCTACTCGGCCGCCATAACTCCGAGCCCAACAACGGGCAGTGCTACACCCGAGCCTAGTCCCGTGGCTCCGCCTAAACGGCTTTTTCTGGCCAATGATAAAGTTCGGGTTGGTATCGACCTGAACATGGGAGGAGCCATCAACTACCTTTCCGAAGCGGGCAGTACCGTCAACATGGTCAATAACAACGATCTGGGGCGCCAGGTGCAAACGTCTATTTATAACGGGCCGAACCCGTATTCGATCAATGGGAAAGACCCCGTGGCAGATTGGTGGAATCTGGGATGGAATCCCGTTCAAACCGGCGACTACTACAACCATCCGGCCCGCATCGTCAGCTACCAGCAAAGTCAAAATCTGCTGTATGTCAAAACAATACCCCTGATCTGGCCCCTGTTTGACGAACCCGCCGACTGCGTAATGGAACACTGGCTCGAACTGCGAAACAACACCGTTCACGTTCGTTGCCGGATTGTCATAAACCGGGCCGACACGACGCAGTACAGAGCACATACGCAGGAAACTCCCTGCGTTTATCTTAATGGGCCCTACTACCGTTTTGTCACCTACAGTGGCGACAAACCTTTCAGCAA
>JAQBNX010000828.1 GCA_028288385.1 Spirosoma sp. | reverse complement strand
TGATGCTATCAAATCATTAAACGTTGCAGAAGCGCAGCAGATAAAAAGTTTTAAAATACTCATCATTGACTCGTTCCTGTTGTGTTTGATAGCTTCTATACTATATATTTATCCGTTTTCGGTTCTTACTCTTTGTACTTTACAGGTAATAATACGGGCTGTTACTATTAATCTTTTTTTGAAAATTGGTTCTTCTGAACTGATAAATACAAGAGGAATTTTAGCTTATAAAGTAAAATTCATTGAGATTAAAGAATTAGTTTATGCCAACTGGGCATTCGTTGTTATTGGTAGTATTTCGTTATTGTATTGGCGAAGTGCCCAAATTATTGTTTCAAAACTACTTACTCTAACTGATGTAGCTGTTTATGGTATTTCTTACAAAATATTTCAGATTGCATTAATTATACCGCTTATCGTTTCCTCAACGGTTTACCCTTCTCTGGTTAGAAAATATAATCCAGATAATCTGGCAGAACTAAAAGGTTATTACCAAAATGTGTTCTTTTTTTACTTCTCCTATGGATTAATGGCGTTTACGTTCGTTTACTCATTTGCAGACCTAATTGTGCCCTTAATTTTTGGCGATACGTACCAGAATGCTGCTCTCTATACTAAACTAATGTTTCTTACTCTGTTGATATTCCCTACAGCGATTTTACAGGCTAACCTGTTGGTTGCTATGAAGTTAGAACGATTCGATATGATTTTTAATATTGCCAGCCTTGTTCTGTACTTACTATTTTGCTTCGTTGGCTTGTATTATGTTAAATCGATGAAGGTAATCGTTTACTCTGTGTTTTTATCGTTTATGATATTTCATATACTCCAGGATATATTGCTAATCAGGAAGGGAGTCTCTTCTTTTAGGCATACCGCTATGTTTTATGGGCTGAGTGCGTCGTGTATAGCCCTATATTTTATTTTATTTAAACTGGTAAATAGCTATGTATCTTTTTTTATATTATGGCTTATAGTTAGTGGTTGTATCGTTGCCTTTATTCCAAAGGCAAACCGTTTTGTAATGAATAAACTTTTCAGAAAAGCCAGCGCTACTGTATAAAGCATTTGCTGTTAATGTTTTAAGTACATTACGTTCTGACTGTGATGAAGCTCATAAAAGCATTTAAGTTTTTTTATGGTTTCACCTTTTGTCTGCCTCACCTCCTGCTGTTTCTTGTTCATAAAAACAGACCGGTGATTGAAGCAGACATAAGGCACTGGCTTAGTGTCCATCACAAAAACTATTCGACATCCTTTGGATTAATTTACCTACTCAGTCACTTTCCGGAATATAGAAATCTATTTTACTATAGGATTGGACATACTAAATACATACTGAATCTATGGTGCTGGCAAGTGCCATCGCTGGTTATCAATGCGGAAGAGGTGGGCGAAGGTTTGTACATTCAGCATGGGCACAGCACCCGTATAGGAGCCAAATCAATTGGAATAAATTGCTGGATTAACCAGCAAGTAACAATTGGCTGGGAGCAGAAAGGGAGACCAATCATTCTCGACAATGTTCGGGTTGGGGCCGGCGCAAAAATAATTGGTAAAGTAGTCGTTGGTAATAATTGTGTTATTGGGGCCAATGCTGTCATTGTTAAGGATGTACCCGATAACTGCACCGTTGTTGGAATATATCCGGTTTATATTGTTCGGCGCAACGGTGAAAGAGTAAAAGAACTGCTATAATGACCCATATGAAAGTTTTATATTATACCTCCACCGCGTTCATGGATGTGTCGGTTGAAGTTATCAACGTGCTGAAAAGTCTGGTTGAACTTCATGTTCTGATTGAACTGACACCCGGTTCTAAGAATGAGAACATAATTGATATAAATACTCTGCCTACGGATGAAGTTTTTGTTAGTCTTCCCCAACTTCTAACCGAGAAAGATTACCAGCATCTGCACCCATACATATCGGGTGTTGCCAGTATTAATTTCGTTGTGCATGCCCGCAAGAGCATGAGTACATCATTTAATACGTCAATGAAAGTTTTTCAATATGTAAAAAATATACAACCCGACATCTATCATCTGGAAGCCCTCCAGATCAGATCTGTTGGTCTGCTGCCTTCTATTCTGCTGGTGAAAAAAATGCTGGTAGCTGTACATGACCCACTCCCGCATAGTGGAGAAACAAGCTGGAAAATAAATCTTACCCGGTTTTCATTCTTTCGGTACCCTATTTTAAAAGGGTATCTGCTTTACTCACGGTTTGCCAGGCAGCAATTTGATAAGTATAACCCACAGTTGAAAAGCGCTAGGTATGAGCTGCGGCTTAATTCATATAGCTACTATCGAAATTATTTAAACGGGCAGGATAAGGAACGAAAACACATACTTTTTTTTGGGCGTCTTTCTCCTTATAAAGGGATTGACGTTTTGTTGGAGGCTTTTCCTTATGTTTTAAAACAGTTTCCAAATGAAAACCTGGTGATTGCCGGTAAAAGCTTCGATGGATATGAGCCAGATGCTGAGGTTATCCGGCAAAATAAAGAAAGTATTACGGTCCTTAACAGATACATTACCAATAAAGAATTAGTGACGCTGGTTAGTCAGGCTAAGTTTATTGTGTGTCCATATAAAGATGCGACGCAAAGCGGTGTACTAATGACTGCGTATGCCCTGGATACTCCCGTTATTGCTTCGGATGTAGGCGCTTTTCCAGAATATATCCAGGATAACGTAACGGGTATGTTAGTGCCGGTAAATGACCCGGTTAAATTAGCGGAGAAAATGGTAGCAGCGCTCCAGAATGGCTTCTATAAAGAAATGGAAATGAACCTTAGTAAAAAAGACAAAACCAGTTCCTGGGCCACTGAAAACACTGAAGAGTTTATGAATGCTTATGCGCTTTAGTCATCTTTATTAGCTAGTTATAAGAATTTTCAATGATGCCTGTATTAAGAGTTTTGATCGTTGGCCCCAGTATAACTCGAACTAAAGGTGGGATGGCGACGGTGATCAATGATATGCTGGAGAACAGAAGAAATCCAACTGTTCAGTTCAGGCATATTGTGTCACATGCAGAGGGTAGCGCCCTGGAGAAGATTATGATTACCTTCAAAGCCTTTTTTTCTGTGCTTTTTGGTACGGGTTTCGATATAATTCATATTCACGTGGCCTCGGGCGCCAGCTTTTATCGCAAAAGCTTGATGGTGTGGGCTGGCCGGCTGAGGGGCAAAGCGGTGGTTATGCACGTGCACGGGGCTGATTTTGATACCTTTTATCATGACTCTCCTGCGCTACTCCAAAAATATATCTCCAATACGTTTAAAGCATGCCAGAAAGTGCTGGTCTTGTCTGGCTTTTGGAAAGCCTTTTTCGATAAGCACATTTATGCGGGTAATACCGAAATTCTTCACAATGGGGTATATACGGACGTTTTCAAATCCTACCAAACCGTGCCGGCTAATCTTGCCCGGTTTCTGTTCTTAGGTCGGCTCGGTCAGCGAAAGGGGGTGTATGATCTACTGGATGCTATTGATATTCTGGTGAATCAGCAGCAGGAGAAAGAGCTGATTTTTTATCTGGCGGGAGATGGAGAAATTGATCAGGTAAAAGAGATTATCGGCAAGAAGAAACTGGACCATCAGGTGAAAATACTCGGGTGGATCAGCGGGCAGGATAAGTTAAAATGGTTTAGGGAGGTGGACACAATCCTGCTGCCTTCTTATAACGAAGGATTGCCCATGGCGATACTGGAAGCAATGGCCGCCGGAAAAATCATTATCAGCAGTCGGGTCGGTGGTATTCCTGATCTGGTTAAAGAAGGTGAAAATGGCTTTTTAATTACACCCGGAGATGTAAAGAGTCTGCAACAGCACATAGCCTATGTACATACCCATGCGGTTGAGATGGAGCAGATGTCACGTAACAATATCAGTAAAATAGATTCAGATTATAATCTGGAAAAAATAAACAACCGGTTAGCGGCTATTTATGCAGAGATTACCCAATAATACCATCCTTGACTTCAAACCACAACAGCCTTGGAAAAAGTAAAAGTTGGTAAAGCCTATGTCAGTAATGTTACACAGCGGGAAGCAGTGGACTACGTTGATAAAGTGATTGCAAATCACGAAAAGGGCTACGTAGTTACACCTAATCTCGACCACATTGTTAAGCTGGAAGAGGACCCGGAGTTTGTGTATTGTTATGAAAATGCCGCTCTTGTTCTGGCCGATGGCAACCCGGTGGTCTGGGCGTCCCGATTTTTGGGCACTCCATTAAAAGAACTGGTGACAGGTTCTGATCTGTTTCAGGTACTCTGTCAACATGCTGCCGAAAGAGGACATACATTATTCTTCTTGGGTGGTTTGGAAGGGGTTGCACAAAAAGCCGCTGATGAATTAAAGAAGCAATATCCACAAATTAAGGTGGTGGGTGTATATAGCCCGCCCTTTGGATTTGAAAAAAACCAGGATGAGAACCTACGGATAATTGAAATGATAAATGCTGTGAAACCCAATATTCTGTTTGTAGGTGTTGGAGCACCTAAACAGGAAAAATGGATGTATAAGAATATTGGTCAATTAGACGTCAATGTGGCTCTTGGCATTGGTGCTTCATTTGATTTTGTGGCCGGAACGGTAAAACGGGCACCAAAGCTATTCAGGCAGATGGGTATGGAATGGTTTTGGCGGGTTTCGAATGAGCCAAGACGATTATTTAAGCGATATTTTATTGACAGCGCCCGCTTTGTTCCCATTATTTATAATCAAAAAAATAACAAATAATCTGTGGTATTTTAAAGCACGTGTCGTTTAAAAATATTACAGATTATTTGTTATTTTTTGTGACCCAACTGTAGTCTGTTCGTCTTAAGAATATAATAACCCTTCTTGTTTCAGGCCGCTATTGTGATATCCATATATTGAGCGAGAACAGTTTAATTGAATGACAAGAATCAGACGTTTGGCTCATAAAGTCATCTCAGCTGTTTTCAAAGCCTTTGTAACTGCATAATGCAGCGGGTTGGCCTACCAATTGATTTTTCTATACAGATGCATCCAATAAAAATACGACCGGTTATTTCACTAAAATCTTTTGAGACAGATGCTTATTTTTCGTATGTATCTGAACAAAATAATAGCCTGGCATTAACTGATCCAACGACAATTGTTTTTCGGGGACAGTTAGCTTTTCCTGAGTCTGGTGCATTAAACGTCCCTGTAAATCATTAAGCGTCAGGTATACTTCCTCGTTTTGTTCAAACCCAATAAATTGTAGCGAAACCGTTCCAGAATGTGCCTCCACGGGATTTGGGTAAATTCTTACTTCTGGCTCTAATTCAACCGTAGGAGTTAATGCCATGTCAACACCTTCCCGGGCATTTGCAGAGTTTGCCAGATAAATCTGGTCAATATTGTATTCTGGTTGTTGGGTAGAGCCCAACGCTTCCTGGAAATATAGCTTCGTTAACGTTGTGGGATTACCAAATGTAGTTAATGGAATTGTAACTAAGGTCCAGTTTTTGGATGGTATTGTTAGTGTATAGAAGTTGGATTCATTGCCATTAATTTTGATAAAAATTTTCTGGCCGCCTGTTTTACCACCATTCACCCAAAACTTTAGATGAGAATAACCAGCCAGACTCAATGGTGAATTTTGGTTCAAGTATAAACCGCCATATGCTTCGGTATAGGTAACAGAAATAGAATTTGATCCGCTCTGTACAGGCGAATTATCATTTAAATTTCGGGTAGTTCCCCAGGAATAATCCGCCCAGCCGGTTTTAAGCGCATCATCGTATATAATGTTTGTGCTGGCCGCTACCGCGTTTACCGTTACGTTGGTGGTGGTCGTACTGGAGCATCCGCTTAGTCCCACCGTCAACGTATATGTTCCTGAATTAGCAGTACCTGCGTTGGCTACGGAAGGGTTTTGGCTGGTGGAGTTGAAACTATTTGGGCCACTCCAACTATAACTGGCTCCAGTACCGGCTCCAACTGCCATAAGATTCAGTGTTTGACCGGCAGATATTGGACCATTGCTCGATGCCGAAGCCGTAGGCAGCGGATTGATTGTTACACTTGTGCTTGCTGTAGCAGTACTACCGTTGCTTGTCGCTGTTACCGTATAGGTGCCGGCTTGAGCCGACGTTACGTTGGCAATTATGGGGTTTTGTTGCGTAGATGAAAATCCATTAGGACCGCTCCATGAATACGATACAGTGCCGGAAAAATTGGTCGAAGATGCGGTTAGGTTCAGCGATTGGCCAGCACAACTGCCATTATTAGAAGCCGACACTGTTGGCTGAGGCTGGACGATAGTGGGCATTCCGACAAAGTAGGAAGACAGGAAAACATAGGCTCCCTGGTAATAAATTGCCGGCTCGGTTACTTCCCACGAGGGGTCTGGGTAGTCAGTGTTCCAGGCAGCAAACGATTTCATTGGCGGGTTACCTTTTGGTGGAGCTGTGGTGCCGCTATATGAATAGTTGGGTCCTCCCACGACATAGCCGGGCGCAGCGCCAAACTGTGAGTTGGGACCATCATATCTGGAAGAACCGTCGCGGAACCAGGAATGAAAGAACTCTTCTACATTTTTATCACCACCAACGTTGGCCCCGCGCGTACCCATATTGCTTAAGTACACCCATGATAGGGGGTTGCGGCCGTGGAAATAGTGCAGATACTCTTCAGCGATTTCCCGATACAAGTTGTTTTTGGCCGAATTAACATTATTCTCCAGGGCTAATACGGCCAGTTGTCCCCAGCGGGCTTTCAGTTCATTAGATCCCCAGGTGTAATGTCCCGTAAACATATAGGCCAGGTAAGGATCGTCTTTTTGAATGTATTTAGGCTCATGAAACCAATCCATTGTATTTTTCAGCGTGTTCTTTAACTGCGACACAATGCCTGCATCCGCACCGGCTGCTCCCCAGTAGATAATATAGGCCTGGTTCAACTCCCAGCATGAAGATGCATCCATGTATCCACTCGACAGCGGGTGAAAATTGTTTTCGTTCGTCGCACCCGTATTGTTATAGTTGCTCTCAAAGAAAGTCTTATACTTAGTTGTTCCCGTGGTGCGGAACAACTGAGCTGCCGCCAGGATGCGCAGACGTTGATCCTCGTTAGCATTTGACCCCGCATCAGCCGACGCCATAGTTGCACCATCATTGCCCGTTGCCGGGCTCA
>JAQBNX010000752.1 GCA_028288385.1 Spirosoma sp. | reverse complement strand
CTCAAGATCGACAAGACCGCCATGGCACACGGAGAGCGTTCCCTCGACGACATCGAGGGCCTCGACGCGGCGCTCAACAACATCGCTGCTCGGGCGCGCGGCACGAAAACCCCACTCGCACCCTTGGTTTCTGTCTCGCTGCGTCGAGGGCAGGCCACCTTCCACTTCGCCGACCCCGTTGACCTCGCTGCTCCTTGGAAGGGTGAGGGATTGCTGTGGCATGTCGAGCTCGGATCGGTGGAAGGCGACGATGACGTGTTGTCGCCGTACCCGATGCTCGTCAGCGTCGGACACGACACGACAGGTGTGCTGTGGCTGGTCAACCTTGAGCCGATGGGCTCGATTGCCCTTACCGGCGATCCTGAGGGTGCCCAGGACTTCGCAAGGCACGTTGCCGCCGAACTGGCGCTGAACCCCTGGTCGGTGCTCGTCCAGACGGACACCTTCGGTCTGGGCGAGGAACTCGGCGACCTCGACACCCTGCGGCTGCGCACACATGAGATCGACGACCCTGAGATCGATGCGGTCGTCGCCGAGATCCGCGCCGCAAGCCAGCGGCGGAGCGCCGTGCCCGAACCGTGGCAGGTCGTGATCACCGCCAACGGCGACCTGGGGCCAGTGATCGAGGCATCTCGCGCCGCAGCGCTCGAACGATTCGGGGTTGCTGTCGTGAGCTTCGGCGCAGCATCGCCAGACGACGCAGCTCTCTTTGAGTTCAGTCCAGCGGGCTGCCTGTCTGTGCCGACTCTCGACCTGGACGTTGACGCCGCTGGCCTGAACGCTGAGGAGGCTGCGCTTTGCGCCGCGATCGTCGACGTGACGCGGGTGACGCCAACCACCGATATCCCGACCTTCTCGCAAGCCGCCGACGGGTGGCGATCCATCACCGATCAGGCCGGCGCGTTGCGCACTGAGTTCACCAGCCCTCGTCCTAACGGCGCCGCTGGAGCAACGTCGCTACTCCCGGCGGACACTCGCGACTACGTGGAAGCGGCTGCAGCGACCGATGCCGACATCGATGAACTCGCGCCATGCGCAATGGACGAAGCAGCGCAGGCAATCGACGCCCTGGACCCCTCCTTGGACGAGGACGTCGCGGAGTGGTTCGACGGCACCTCACGACTCCCCCGGCTCGCGCTCCTTGGCCCGGTCCGCGTCACGGCGCACGGCAAACTGGTCGACCAGATCACCAAGCGTCGGCCGTACTACTCCGAGCTCCTCGCCTTCGTGGCGCTTCACCCTCGGGGCGTGTTGTCGCGAACGATCGCGCAGGCATTCCACATTGGCCAACCTCGCGCCAGGACGGACATTGGCTTCGTTCGCGAGTGGCTCGGGAAGGACCCTCGCACCGACGAGTGGCACATCCGCAAGCAAGGCGACCACCCGGAAACGGAATGGCACGGGTATGAGGTCAACGACCTACTGGTTGATGTCGACCTCTTTCGACGCCTTCGTGCACGCGGTCAAGCCCGTGGCGCCGAGGGCATCGCCGATCTCGTGCAGGCACTGCATCTCGTCAGCGGCAAGCCGTTCGACCAGCTGCGCGACCAAGGCTGGAGCTGGCTTCTTGATGGGGAGCGCCTTCAAGACCTGATCCCGTGCGCCGTCGTCGACACGGCCCACATCGTTGTCCTCGACGCTCTGCAGCGGGGCGACCTGGACCTCGCTCGCGAGTCCGCCGAGACTGCGTGCAATGCAGCGCCGTACGACGAAGTCAGTCGGCTGGATCTCGCCAAGGTGTTGGAAGCTCAGGGTCACGCAGGCACAGCCGAGGACATGCTCCGCGACGACGTCTTTAATCGCCGCGACGACTACGAACCACCTGTCGACCTGCCTGCACGCACGAAGGAGATCGTCGCCAAGAACGGATGGGGACGCCAACCCTTGTCGTGGCGCGAGAACCCGCACTCAGGTCGGTCACAAGCGCCTTCGAAGGCCGACTCGACCGGTGACTCAAAGAGAGACGCCGGTAGCTAGGACCAGTCATCGTCTGGCAGGCGAGCCTGCCTGGCGTTCAAATGCCGTCCCGGGGCAGCAGCCGCATGCTCGCAACACTCTCGCTGAATTTGACATGCGACCCACGAAAGGGGCGAGGGCTGACACGATCGTTCCCATGTCGAACGTCTGGGTGTGGCAAGAGGTCCTGTTCAAGAAGGCCGACACGTCGCCGAGCCCCAAGGTGGTCCCCAACCTGACTGATGTCGCGAAGGTCGTCGCGGGTCGCGGGTCACTGATCGCCCTCCAGAGCGACGGCACCGTCCAGGTATGGAAGGCAGAGCGGGACGCGTTCTCGGACAACGGAGATGGCATACCTGTGGCGACGGTTGTTCCCAACCTGACCGACGTGACTGACGTCTTCAGTGCCGACGGCGCGAACTACGCGATCAAGTCGGACGGCACTCTTTGGGCTTGGGGCGAAAACCACTCAGGCCAACTAGGTGACGGCACCATGGAGCCCAGAGACACCCCCGTTCGAGTGATGAACTTGAACGGCGTCGTCTCTGTGACGACTGAGAAGAGTTCAACTTTCGCGGTGAAGACC
>JAQBNX010000003.1 GCA_028288385.1 Spirosoma sp. | reverse complement strand
TGCTGAAAAAAGACTCGTATCGCGATTATATCCAGAAAGAACCAGTCCAATACACGGGTTTCAAACTGTTTTATGAAAACGACTTCCGAAAGCCCGGTTCCCGCATCATGACCCCCGCCGAGGTGCTGGCTCTGGACCCAAAGCCCATGTACATCCAGTATCAATAAGATGTTATTTTTATCCCAAACAAAAAGGAGACACGTGTCTCCTTTTTTATTTTGTCTATACCCCGGAAAGGTTTAATAACTCAGGTGGCTGTTGCCTATCTGTTCATTTTGATAAGTACAAAATTTTGAATGGTGTCTTTATAGGGCCAAAGCAGTGGATTCAGAATGTGTTGTTAATCAACGTTACTTGCCTGCGTTTTTACTCGTATAGAAAATAGTAAGCTAATATATCAACATGGTTAAAATTACATCCACCCTGATTGTTGCGGTTCTCCTTATTTTCTGGACATATACAGAACAGGCTTATCAGCAACCTGCCCGAATTGGTAATGGCCGAAGCGTTGCCGATTCTGTATTAAAGAACACAAGCTGGCCGGATGAACTCAGCGTAACGACCTTTAGTGGCATTGACCTTACGCCCAGTCCGGCCTGCTTGGCGGTGGCACCAACCGGAGCCGTGTTTGTGGGGGTCGATATGCAGGGGTCGCTGGGAAAAAAGCCAGGAAAAGGAAGTATTGTCAAATTGGTTGATGATAACAACGACGGTAAGGTGGACAAGCATACGACCTTTGCCCGGGTCGACAATCCCCGTGGTTTGCTGTCTGTTGGCAATCAACTGTTTGTGCTTCACACTACGTTTCCGGACCAGTCTACCATCGCTTCGGGTATGGATCTGGTGGTTTTTGACGATAAAAATCAGGATGGCGTGGCCGACGGCCCCGCCAAGCCTTTGGTAGAACACTTAAGTTCGCCTAAATTTCTGCAAAGCCGGGGTACGGATCATGCCACCAACGGCATCCGTATGGGCATTGATGGCTGGATATACATTGCAGTCGGCGATTTTGGCTTTCATAACGCTACCGATCGCACCGGCCAAAAACTAACCATGCTGGGTGGTGGCATTGTCAGAGTCAGGCCCGATGGCACCGAACTGGAAATTTTTACCCATGGAACACGTAATATTTATGACGTGGCCATTGATCCCTACATGAATATTTTCACCCGCGACAATACAAACGATGGCGGGGGCTGGAACATCCGCTTCAGCAACCAAATCCAGTCAGGTGAGTATGGGTACCCAGTCCTGTTCAAACAGTTTACGGATGAGATTATCCCGGCACTGGTAGACCTGGGAGGAGGTTCGGGAACGGGAGCCCTGTTCATGGACGATGATACGTGGCCGGACAAATACAACCACGTACCGATGATGGCCGACTGGGGGCGAAGCGGACTTTTTGTGCATCGCCTTACAGCGAGTGGCGCCAGCTTTACCCAACAGGAAGAAGCCTTTATCAAATTACCGCAAATCACCGATATTGATGTGGATGCATCCGGTCGGGCTTATCTGTCGGCCTGGGATGGCGCGGGCTACACGGGTAATGCCGGAAAAGGGTTCGTGGTACGCGTAGTGCCCAAAAGCTGGACCTATAAACCCTTTGCGGGCGTAGAAAAAGCCCCCATAGACAAACTGGCCTCTTTCTTAAAATCTGGCAGTGGGGTCGTTCGTTTGGCCGCCCAGCAGGAGTTACTGACCCGCCCGTCTGAAAAAGCTCAAAAAGTGGCCTGGAGTATTGCGGCCGACAAACGTTTACCTCTTTACAGCCGAGTGGCCGGTCTGTTCACCTACGCCCAGATTACCGGAGCAGGCGGCATCGGTAATCTGGTAACCTTAACACAGGAGGACGATGTGAGGGAGTTTGCGCTACGTGCCCTGGCCGATCGGAAGGCGAATTTGGCCTCCGTACCCATCGAACCCTTCCTGAAGGGCCTGAACGATCCATCAGACCGTGTAAAGGTTGCAGCCATTATTGGCCTGGGCCGTCTTGGCCGAAAAGAAGCCGCCGAAGCCTTATTAGGGGTTAATGTGCCAGCTTCTTTTGCGGCACCCCAGAAAGGAACCGAAGGCCCCCACGCTACGCCAAATTCGGCCATTATTCCGGCCCACCTGGCGGTTCGTGCGCTGGTTAGCCTTCAGGCCACGGACGCCTGTGTTAAGGCGATTAAGGGCAAAAATTCTGCGTTAACCCTGTGGGCATTGCGGTATATGCACAACCCGGACGCGGTAAATGGCCTGATCAGCGCGTATAAATCAGCGAACGACGAACCCTTAAAACGTCAGCTTCTCACTACGTTATCCAGGCTATACAAGAAAGAAGCCGACTATGACGGCTCGTGGTGGTGGAGTACGCGGCCCGATACCCACGGTCCCTATTACAAAGCCATTGAGTGGGAGTCCTCCCCCACTATCAAAGATTTCCTGATGGAAGAATGGAACAAATCAACTGACAAGTCGCTTTTTGCGGATCTGAACGCACGACTTCGGATGGGCATCACCGATTTTGGTGGTGAAGAAGCCGTGGTGGCCAATGAGGAAAACAAAGTAGACTTGGACAAAATCAAGAATAAGAAAGGCCAGATTGGCGAATCGTCCATTGAAGACGTGATGCTGGCAATGGACAAGATTAAAGGGGACGCTCAACTGGGCAAAACACTTTTTGCCAGGCAAGGCTGCGTGGCCTGCCACAGTCTTAATAAGGGCGAAACCATGAAAGGCCCTTTTATGGGCCAGATTGGGTCCATCATGAGCCGGGAACAGATTGCCGAGTCCATTCTTAAGCCCAACGCATCCATATCGCAGGGTTTTGCTTCGGTGCTTATTACGGCCAAAGGAAACAAGAGCTACATGGGGTTCATCACAGAAGAATCGGCCGACCGGGTAGTGATGCGGGACATTACCGGACAGGTCTATACCATCAAAACAGCAAACATTCTGAGCCGGAAAGAAATGGAAACATCCATGATGCCTACCGGCCTGGCCAACGGATTAACGTATGATGAATTTGCTTCGCTGATTACCTTTCTTTCTCAACAGAAAAAGTAACTAAACTGATTTTTATTGCAGCCAATAGCTTACTGATCAATGCTCCCCGCCGTTGGCTCTACCAGCGATTTGGGGAGCTTGTTAAGGTCAAGCCAGTAGTGGCAAAGCAGCGTCATTATCTGTTTTAGCTGCCCCAGGTCCATGGGCTTAACCAGGAACGAACAGGCCCCTCGTTGATAACAGGCACTCACAAACGAATCGTCCATCCGGTTTGACATCATCACCACAGGTACGGATTGCCAGACTGTATGCTGTTTGAGTCGCTCCAGCGTCTGCGGGCCACTCAGTTTGGGCATGTCGACGTCCAGCAGGATTAGTTTCGGCAACTCCGCCCCGGGCAAATCGTTGCCTGATTCGATAGCCTGAATCAAATCCATGCCATCGGCAAACAGTCGTAGCGGATATTGGGGCAAAAAAAGTTTGAATACCTGCTGGACCAAAAAACGATAGTCCTGAGCATCATCCACTACGTACACCATATAGGTAAATAAGTTCGTATGAACCGAAATAAATGAATAGCCATGGGTCGTTAATTGTTTTGAATTAGGCCCAACTTGCCTGAGAACTTAGTCATAGCGCATTGGAAAATGGACCACGAACTGCGTTCCCACACCAATTTCGCTTGTAACTACAAGCCGGGCCTCCAGCAAACGGGCCAGTTGCCGCACAATGCGCAGCCCAATGCCTTCGCCCCGCAGGGAGGTCCAGCCCGCTCCGTTCCAGTCCGACGCCGTTTTATCTGGAGCGACCGGTCGGGGCTGACTGGCCGCCCTTGTTGATTCGTTCTCCATTTCGCCGTTCGCGTTCATGAGGGCCACCAGTTGGTAATCGAGGCCGGGACCCGTGTCGACCACCGAAAACCACCACTGCGCCTGCTCCGTGTTGCTACCCCAGTTAACCGTTATTTGCCCGACATGGGTGTACTTGATGGCGTTGATTATGAGGTTTTGGGCCATCCGGTGAATGTGCAGTCGGTCGCCATAAATAACCAGCGTTTCCGGACCGGCGCTTTCTACGTGCAGCCCCTGCTGGCTGGCAGCGGGTTGCAGACTCTGACCCAACTCATGGAACAACGGCGCTACGTCGAACTGACCCATCGTGCGCTCTTCCTGACCTGCTTCCAGCCGGCTGTAGTCCAGTAACTCGGTCAACATGTCCGTTGCCTGGCGAACGTTACGTAACACCATCTCCATCATCTGGGCGCGGTCGGCCTCAGAATCGGCCATGCTTAACAGTTGCAGGGCACTACTAATGACACCGAAGTTACCGCGCAGATCGTGCGACACCGACCGCAGCAACTCCGAGCGGTGGCGCAATGATTCGCGCAACTCGCCCAGCGTATCTACACTCTGGCGTGAAGATTCTACTTCGCTCAGCCAGTGCTGCTGCTGGTCCTGAATGGTTTTCAGGTCGGTAATATCCAGAGCTGTCATGAGTATACCATCGTCCTGGCGGGAGGTGGCAATGGCCAGCCAGCGACCAGTGACCGCCACCCGTTGTTCGTCATAACGGGCGTTGCCCGTCTGCTGCACTTGCCGCATAATGTCGAGCGTCTGACCATCCCATAAAAACTGGCTGAACTGCCCGGCCGATTGGCCCAGCAGTTCCTTTAAGGGTCTATTGAAAAACTCGGCCAGTTTTCGGTTGCCAACGGCTAACTCAAAATCGGTAATACGCTCGCCATCGGCCGGGTCACGAATGGTTTTCAACAGCGCAATGGCCGCCGGTGAGCCATCCAGTACGGCCTGCAGATTCTCGGCGGTTTCCTGAATCTGACGTTGGGCAACCAACTGGTCTGATATATCCAGATCGACCCCTAACACCCGTTTTTGGTCGCCTTCGCCAATAACAGTGGCTTTGATGCGCATGGTTTTAACCTGCTCATCCACCCGAATCCGGAGGTCGGTCTCCAGTTGCCCCTTTCCTTTGCGTAGGTGGTTCACTAAGCGCTGGGCTTTGGCCCTATCCTCTTTTATGGCCGATTTGGGGTAAATTTCGGGCTGGATGGGGTGGCCTACGTCTAAACC
>JAQBNX010000671.1 GCA_028288385.1 Spirosoma sp. | reverse complement strand
TTTTGCTCGATGTGGGATATTATGAATCCCTGCACCGGGGAACCTGCTTAGCGATGCGATGGCACCACCGGACGACGGAGCGGTCTGATGGGCTATGCGTCTACTTTGCGATCGGACAGATTTCTATGCTCTATACAAGCGCGAGGGTATATTCTTCGTCATAATTTCAATTCTGGCGAACCCATGTTTCCCTAGTCCTGCTTGTGCTGAGCGTAGGGTTGTTGCTGATAGCCGTTGTTGATGGAGCATCCGAGTGCCAGTCATCCGCTAAACAACTAATTATCATATTACTTGAACGCCGACACTCAACAGTCATTCTGGGCCTCTTATTATTTCCCGACGCTTACTCCCTAGTCTAAGCAGTTTTTCCAAAGCCCACTTACGGCAAGCTTACTAAAATTTACCCCAATGGTCACCGCATCGATCAGAATGACTATCTGAAGAATGTAACTCCTTATCTGAATGTGGCCATGCCGGCAGGTACGGTCATATCGGGCAAAACCACCGATTTGACCCGGCATTTGATGCTGTAACTCCGGTCCGTACGGGGGCGGCACATAATCAAATGGGTTTGTTTGGCCCAATGGCTTGCGACCTGCGGATGGGCCGGATCAACGGTCATCCTTTGCCCCTCAAAGCGGAACAGACTTCACAGGGTTGGCCTGCGAGCTGCTGTTTATGGGCCTACTCGTAGTCAAAACCAACCGACATACCCTCGACCTACGGGCAGGGCAGGCAGTCCACTCTGACTCCGGCTCAACTATCAGCCTATCGGCCTGCCTGAGAGGTTGATTAAAAACCCAGGCCCATCTGGATTATCCTCGAACAGGAAGAGCGCAGCAATTTGACTACCCACTTGAAGACGTATTCATTTGATCTACTACTGAATTGGATCATCAGATATACTCTCACCCTAGGTTGATAAATGCAACGGGCTACAGGGGCAGAAAGCCATTAATCTCATTGTAACCAGGCTATCCGAGCAGAAAAACTCCTGTTAGAAAATAGATAACTTTTTAAGGACAGACAACAACCAATATCGTCCATATAAACATCCTATTACGGCCCGGACTGAACGGAATCGACATTGGAAAATAGCTTATTGCCTAACCAACCGACTCTACGGCAAAAATCATCCTGCTGATAGCTCAGACCCTACAGCATTCGAGGTTGCCGGTGTAAAATAGTTTACCGACGGGTAAACAACTCATTATTACGCGCTTTAGGGGAAAAGCTAACCCACCATACCGACATTCACCCGTCGCCAACAAGGATGTCTGTTAACTTCACCCGGTACTGATCCTTAACTGAGACCCATTGAGAACGAATCTACTTAGGCTGGCGGGTTTTCTAACCACTGCCGCAACCTTTTCCCTCCTGACCCAAATGGCTCCTGCCCCCCAGCAGGAACAATTCATCACGATGGCGGCTCAGGCCATCCATCCGCCGAGTATCATCCTGATTCTGGTAGATGATATGGGCTACGGCGATGTGGGTTGCTACCGGAATGGCAACAACGCAGCCAACCTCGCCCCTACGCCCAACATTGACCGGCTGGCTGCCGAAGGCATCAGGTTCACCAGTTACTACAGCGGGGCACCCATCTGTTCACCCTCCAGGGTGGCCTTAACGACCGGCATGGCAGCCGGTTTATGGAACATCACCTCCTACCTCGACAACCGCAAGCACAACCGCACCTGCGAACAGGCCAATTTCCTAACCGCATCCGCTCCCTCGGTAGCCCGGACACTGCGTTCGGCGGGTTATGCTACCGCCCATTTTGGTAAGTGGCACATGGGCGGTGGCCGCGATGTGATGGATGCACCGGGCATTACCGAGTATGGATTCGATGAATACGCCAGCACATACGAAAGCCCCGACCCCGACCCGCTCCTAACCTCCACCAACTGGATATGGGCTAAATCGGACAGCATTAAACGCTGGAATCGAACGGCTTATTTCGTGGACAAAACCCTCGATTTCCTCAAGCGCCACCCCGGTCAGCCCGCTTACATCAACCTCTGGCCCGACGATGTGCACACCCCCTGGGTAGCTGACGAAAGCACCCTAAACGAATTTCCGAAGGGGACCGAAAAACCACGCGAATTTACCGCCGTGCTGGCCGAGCTGGACAAACAGGTCGGGCGGCTGATGGCGGGATTAAAGTCGCTGGGTACAGACCAGAACACACTCGTTATTTTCACCAGCGATAACGGTGCCCTGCCTACCTTCGGCAGTCGGTCGGGGCCGTACCGGGGGTCGAAGCTCTCCCTGTATGAGGGAGGCATCCGGATGCCGTTCCTAGTTCGCTACCTGGCCAAAACACCCAAAGGGCAGATAGATACCCGCTCCATCCTGTGTGCGACGGACCTATTCCCGACCTTTATGAGCCTGGCGGGGCAGCCGATAACTAGGCCTACCTACGGCGAGAATGCAGCCGCTGCTTTTGAAGGCAAACCCTTTTTCCGCAAGACGGCGCTGTTCTGGGAGTATGGTCGCAACAATGAATCCTTCCGCTACCCGCAAGGGCGCGACCGCAGCCCGAACCTGGCCATGCGGCAGGGTAAGTGGAAACTGCTGGTTAATGATAACGGCTCGGGTACCGAGTTGTATGACCTAAGTCAGGACCCCTTGGAAACAGACAACGTAGCCGAACAACAAACCAGAATGACCAAACAGATGCAGACCAACCTGTTGGCCTGGCGAGCCGCACTCCCCCCTCTGCCCACCCAACCGGCCGAATCAACGAGCAAATAACCAGCATTACGCATATGGCCTTCCATTCCCTGCGCCGGTTCACACCACTCGCCTTACTGGGTGGTCTTATGGCGATTGTACCGGCATTCATTCCTAACCAAACCCGGTCGCCAAGGGCCCCTGCGCCCCTTGTAGTACGGGTACTGCTGAACCAGACTTATCAGACCATGCACAGTTTTGGGGCATCGGACTGCTGGTGGGCGCAATTCATTGGCCAGAATTATCCGCTGGCCAAACGGGAGCAGATTGCCGACTGGCTGTTTAGCCTCGACACTGATGCCAACGGCAACCCAAAAGGCATTGGGCTTTCGCTCTGGCGGTTTAACATTGGCGCGGGCAGTGCCGAACAGGGCGACTCCAGCGGCATCCGCAGTCCGTGGCGGCGCTCCGAATGTTTCCAACGCCCCGATGGCACCTACGATTGGACCAAACAAGCCGGCCAGCAGTGGTTTGTTGAGGCTGCCTACCGGCGACAGGTGCCGTATCTGCTCGGTTTCACCAACTCGCCCCCGGTGCAATTTACAGCCAATAGCAAAGCCTACGCATCGGGTAAGATGGGCGACTACAACATTAACCGGCAGCGACTTGGGGACTACACCCGTTTTCTAGCCGATGTGGCCCAGTATTTCCAGCAGAAGGGCTGGCCCATGCATTACCTGAGCCCCTTCAACGAGCCCCAGTGGGACTGGGGCATTAAGAAAGGGCAGCTTATGGCCACCCAAGAAGGCACCCCCGCCACCAACGCCGACATGGCCGAACTCACCCGCGCCCTGAATAGTGAACTCATGGTCCGAAAACTACCCACCCGGCTTATCATGGCCGAAGCTGCCCAGTTGAACTACCTTTCGCAAAGCAACACCAACCGCAGCCAAACCAATCAGGATGACGTAATCAACACGTTCTTTTCGCCCGCCAGTTTGACCTTTGTTGGCAACCTGCCTACGGTAGAGCCACTCGTGAGTGGCCACAGCTACTTTACTACCTCGCCCGTAAGCCAGATGAAGCGCGTCAGGAGTGATTTGGCTACAGCTCTTCCGAAAGCTAATGTAGCCTTCTGGCAGTCGGAATACTGCGTTTTAGGCGACAACGACGGAGAAATCAACGGCAGTGGCCGCGACCTGGGTATGACTACCGCCCTGTACGTAGCCCGCGTGATCCATGCCGACCTGACACTGGCCAATGCCACCTCCTGGCAGTGGTGGCTAGCCCTCAGCCCCAGCAACTACAAGGATGGGTTGATTTACGTAGAGAACAACGGCAAGATGGGCGAAAACCTACTAAACGCGCAGGATGGAGATATGATGACCTCAAAAACGCTCTGGGCCCTGGGCAACTACGCCCGCTTTGTGCGGCCCGGCATGGTACGCATTGCCCTGCAAACCAACACCGACGAGAGTTTCTCATCTGCCCCGCTGGTATCGGCCTACCGAAGCGCGGATAAAAAGCAACTAGTGCTGGTGGTGGTCAACTCCGGTGAGGAACGTCCCCTTCAACTCAAGGGGTTAACTGCCCAAAGCAAACCCCTTGTTGTATATGAAACGTCCACTACGGGTAATCTACGCAAACGAACCACACCCTCACATAACCTGATGCTGGCTGCCCAGTCCGTAACAACCATCGTTACGGCGCTGTAGTCAGATTCAATCAGTAGACGCCCATTTCATCCACCACTTTATGTGTAAGAGCACGTTTAGTTTATTAGCCTAGCCTAGCTTCACGTGTTTTTGTCCACGCAGGAACAGACAAAAATTATTGATATGCACATCACACCTCTACGCAACGTGAATCGAATAAGGGGAAACCCTTCACCGATTTTTTACGGCGTAATATGTATTCTCAATTTTTTTCTAAATCATGGCGTACTTATTATCGGCAGATTGAGGCCTATAGATCGGCTATTCGTGGTAACAGCATCGTATACGTTCAATTTATTTACTATTTTTGTACCAAATCAATAGAAGCGTTTACTAAGTATGTTACGCTGGTTGGGTAAGGCAAGGGCAGCAAGACCAGTCATTCAACGATACAAAAAGATGAGATTAAAACTAGTGGCTTATTTTATCTTGATTAGCGCTTTTTTGGTTGGCTGATCGAAATCTAAATCGGATCCTAAACCTGATTATTTAGGCAAGTATAAAGTTACCATTTCTACGAGTTACTCTGTTGATAACGGGCCGTTCACTATACCAAAGATTGAGTCGGGCAATGTAGTGGTAAGTGGCGGTAGTAAGCCGAAAACGGTGATTTTTACCGATGACCATGGCGACTTTGAAGTGACCTTAGTGGGCGATTCCTTTACAATATCTACGCAAACGGATGCCGGCATCGATTCCACAACGGCTTCAGGCAAATTTACGGCTACCGGTTTTGAGTTCATTGAAACAGAAACTGACAGCAACAAGGTGTCTAAGTCGGTCTACAAGCGGGAAACGATTGACACTAAATTATAAAGGCAATTAGTACTAGACGCCCCAATGCTAAATGCTAAGGGGTTGATAGGATGCCAGTATGATACGCCCACGAACTTAATAAAGCTGTCTTTTACTAAATTATATTATCAAGCCATTTCAGAGTAATACACCATTAGTCAATTGGCTATGATTCGACAATTGTGAAATTTAGATAGTCTTTAAAAATTGACATTCCGATCCTATTGTATTATGTTAGATTAGGTTGTTTGCACAAGCGCAAACTAAGATTTAAACCTTTGTTCTACTACGCGCTTAATGTGGAATTTGCAAACCACAATAGCTACGTCATGACCATCGACAGACTACCGAACTAACCCTGATCGTCAATCGTTTGCCTTTTCACACCTCTGTATCGCTAATTTT
>JAQBNX010000670.1 GCA_028288385.1 Spirosoma sp. | reverse complement strand
GCCAAGAAAGAAGGTCGCAACCTGAACCTGACATTGAACAAAACATCACTTCAGGAATTATCCGGTTTTCTGGAAAAACTCACCTAAAATTATTTACCCTAAAACATTCAAACTTTTAAATGTTTTTAAGGGTTTCATCAACGTCTTCGGCTCTCATAAGCTAGGTCGAACGACTTGATCTTATGGCACAAAAACTTTTTAGTGAAGCGAAGTTGGGTGATCTGACGCTTCAAAACCATATTGTTATGGCCCCAATGACCCGGAGCCGCGCCCTTAGCCAGAACGCTGTGGGCGACATAGTCGCTACGTACTACGCTCAGCGTGCCTCAGCCGGTTTAATCATTACGGAAGGTACGTCGCCCTCGCCCAACGGACTTGGCTATGCCCGCATTCCGGGCTTGTACAGCCCAGCGCAAATTGAGGGCTGGAAGAAAGTAACGGAGGCCGTACATCAAAAAGGCGGCAAAATTTTTGCGCAGTTGATGCATACCGGCCGCATATCGCACCCCGATAACATGCCTGCCGGTGCCGAAATCATTGCGCCCTCAGCCATTGCCGCAAAAGGCGATATGTGGACCGATACCCAGGGTAATCAACCCCAGCCCACACCCCGTGCATTAACCACGGAAGAAGTAAAACAAACCATTCAGGAGTATGTGCAGGCGGCTAAAAATGCCATTGAGGCTGGTTTCGACGGGGTCGAACTGCACGGCGCCAATGGCTACCTGATTGAGCAGTTTCTGCACCCGGCCGCCAATCAACGCACAGATGAATACGGTGGCAGTGATGAAAACCGCAGTCGGTTTCTGCTCGAAATTGCTCAGGGTACTGTGGAGGCTATCGGGAGGGATAAAGTCGGAGTGCGGCTATCGCCTTATGGCGTTGCCAATGACTTACCGCATTATGAAGGCATTGAGCCGTTCTATAACTCGCTGGCTGAACAGTTACACACAGTAGGGCTGGTGTATATTCATTTGGTCGACCATGCGGGTATGGGTGCGCCGGCTGTGCCTCCCTCCGTCGTAACAGGCATTCGGGAGTGGTTCAAAGGAACCTTAATTCTGAGCGGTAACTATGACGCGATCCGGGCTGAGAATGCACTGGAAAGCGGCTTAGCCGATCTGGTAGCTTTTGGTCGGCCATTTATTGCTAATCCCGATTTGGTAGAACGTCTAAAAACGGGTGCCGAACTGGCTCAGCCCGATCCTGCTACGTTCTACGCTCCTGGCTCCAATGGCTTTGAACAGGGCTACATAGACTATCCAGCCCTGGAAATGATACAGGCCTGATTAACAAGGACTAATTTATGAAAAATGGGACGCACCAGTCATTCGGGCGTCCCATTTTAATTAGACCAATACTGTCTTTAGCAACTGGTGGAGAATCAGTCGGCCGTCGGTATTACCCAAGGCCGGGTCAGCTGCTCGCTCGGGATGAGGCATCATACCGAACACATTTTTACTTTTGTTGGTCACACCCGCAATGTTTTCCAGACTGCCGTTTGGGTTGGCTGCATCGGTGACCGCGCCCGTTTCGTCGCAGTACCGGAACAGCACCTGCCCGTTGTCGTTGAGCGATTTGAGCGTATCAGCATCGGCAAAATAGCGGCCTTCGCCGTGTGCCATTGGTATTTTGTATGCCGCCTGAGAATTCGGCCCTTCCATCAAACCCGCTGTCAGCAAAGCATTAGGCGACTGAGGTGTCAGGTAGATGTTTTTGCAGATGTATTGCTGATTGGCATTACGTAGCAGCACACCCGGCACGAGCCGCGCTTCGGCCAGCACCTGAAACCCATTGCAGATACCCATCAGGTAGCCACCCCGGTTAGCATGGGTAATAACCTCGTTCATGATGGGCGAAAACCGTGCCACAGCCCCCGTGCGCAGATAATCGCCGTAGGAGAAACCACCGGGCAGGATAATAAAATCGCATCCCTGAAGGTCGTGGTCTTTGTGCCAGAGTTTAATGACCTGCTGGTCCAGTAAAGTCAGGGCATCCACTGCGTCCTGATCGCAGTTTGAGCCGGGGAATACAACAACGCCAAATTTCATAAGACAAAATTAAAACATGGACGGGGTGGATTGGGGTGCTTTCTTTAATTATTCTAGAGAAATAAACCGAATCCACCCGACTATCATCATGCTTGTTAGTTTACTTGTACCGATTGCCCGGCCATTGACGCCTTACCGCGCTCGAAGGTCAGGTCGATTCGACCGAGGTTGATGCCCGCGAACCCAACCTGATTAATCCAGACTGGCTGGCCGTCGGCGTTGTTGACCAGCACCGGAGCATCCAGGAACGTATGCGTATGGCCCCCGATAATGCCGTCGATGTGGCGCGTTTGAGCCGCCAGTACGTTATCTGAAACGGTTGGACCATCGTATTTAAAGCCCAGGTGAGACAGACAGATGACGTAATCGCATTTTTGATCGTTTCGTAGCCGGGCGGCCACATCGTTGCCAATTTCGATGGGGTCAAGGTACTTCGTTTCCCGGTAGGCATCCTTCGGAATGAGCCCCTCTGGTTTAATGCCCAAGCCAAAAACGCCCAACCGAATGCCGTCTTTAGCAAACACTTTGTACGGAGTAGTCCGCCCGTCGAGTACCGTGTTTTTAAAGTCGTAATTAGCAATCAGCAGGGGAAACCTTGCCTTTCCGAACTGCGTGACCATGTTGTCGATACCTCCGTCGAAATCGTGGTTGCCAATGGTGCCAGCATCGTAGCCAAGTTGGTTCATGGCCAGAATTTCGGGTTCGCCCTTGTAAAGATTGAAGTACGGCGTTCCCTGAAATATGTCGCCCGCGTCGAACAGGAAAACGTTTTCCTGTTCGTGCCGAATTTGCCGGATAATCGTAGCCCGCCGAGCTACACCACCCCGGCCAGCGTTGCGGCTTCCATCCATCGGAAAAGGATCGAGCCGGCTGTGTACGTCGTTGGTATGCAGAATGGTCAGGGCGGTGGCTTTGGGCTTGCCCATGCCGCCAGCATGAGCAAGCGCCGTGGGCGCTATGGAGCCAATAACGGCGGCTGAGCCGAGAAATTTCAGGAATTGTCGTCTATTCGAGGCTAATACGTCCATCAGAAGTGGGATTAATGGGTTGACCGCTCTTGCCCTGCTGCCGGAAATAGTCGATGAGGGCGTCGCGCATAAGGTAGTTCAGGGTCTCGCGCCGAACGGGATTCTTAAGGAAGCTAGCGTTATCTCCGCCATCCGCTACATAGTCGCTTGTAACAATGGTATAGGTTTCGTTAGGCCGGAGCGTTCGACCATTGGTGAACGTAACAGACTGCGTTTTGCCATCGTGTAACCTGGCCCTCAGTCCGCCTACAACTAATTTATTGCCATTGGCGAAGTGATTCAGCAGTTGCTCGAGCATCGTGCCCGTGAGCGTCAGTACCACTAGTTGATTGTCAAATGGCATAACCTCAAAGATGGAGCCGGTCGTGATGTCGCCCTGGGGCAGATTATTACGTATGCCGCCGTAGTTGAGGTGCGAGCAGTCAATGGGTTTGCCGTAGCGCTGGGTAGCCTGTTGCAGCAGGGCGTCTGTCAGTAAGTCGTTGAGCGGTCCGTCGGGCTGTCCTTTTTCAATACGCCCGGTCGTGTGGGTCAGCACCTCGTTCATGGTCTTGTCAAGACCCTGGCGGTAGGGAGTCAGAAAACGGGCCACGCCACTGTCGGCCGGTGCCGAAACAGAATCGACACCAATGCGGCTGGCGGTCCGGTTCGTGAGGTGATAGCCAGGGTTGCAGGCAGCAGCCAGGCCAACCAGGGCTAGCAGGAGAAAATGCTTTTTCATGAGAAGACAAAGATAACGGAAGGTTTCCGGTCGCTCAAATTGAGGTGGCTGGCAGCAGGATGGTCGTACGTTCGGGCTTGTAACTGACCTTACGGGGGCGGCCGAAACCACCCACGCTAATCTGAAGGTTGATCAGCCCACCCGCCAGCGGCTTGGGAGCCAGCACAGGGCTAACGGATAGTTTTGTCCGCACGAAACAGAAACGGTCATATACACGGTCGGGCTGGGTCATGTTATTACCAAACTTAACGTCCCAAATTAAGCCTGCCGTAGGCATGTGGCTGGCAAGCGTAAGGCCTTTATACCGTTCGTCGGTATGATCGCGGGGCAGCAGGTCGAGTAGCCGGTAACCGACAAAGGGCATCAGGCGGGTGCGGACGTCATCATAAACAGTCCGTCCAAACCCAACATCAAACAAGGTGGGCCGAACGCCCATTCCTTCCGGCCATTCCTGATTACGGTCCGTAAATGCCTGTCGCAGGTTGGCGTTGTGCATCCCAACCTGAAGCAGCAGGAGCGTTCGGCCGATGGCTACATCCAGTCCATAGGCCAGGCCGGGCAACGCAGGCAGGGTCTGGGCCAGCGCTCCCGTTGGTATCTGAACGCTCCCACCAACCAGCATGCCCAGTCCCACTTTGGCAGGCCAGAAGGTCGTGACCAGTTCAGGTACGTCGTAGAGCCGCTGAATTACCTGCCGCTGCCACTGCTGCAACACTTCGCGGTCGTCGCCCCCAGCTGTCTCCGACCGAAATCGGTTGACTTCGGCGCCCAGTTCAGCATTGGTGACGTATTCAATCTGTTTGGCCCGTTGCCTGAATCGACGGTCGGCCTTAAGCGAAATGAGCTGCGCCTTCATCTGCCGGGCGTAAATCTCGACCAGGTCAAACAGTACCTGATTGTAGGCTAAGGTTCGCTCGTTGCTGGCTGTTTCGGACACCCGTGAGAGGTTCCTGAACATGAGGCAGTAGGCATCGATGGCGGGCTGGCTGCCAATGGCCGCCGGGCGTACGTCATAGCCAATCTGGTAATAAAACTCAGAACCACCCAGACCAGTCTGCTTGGGCGCATGAAAATCGGACAGTTGGAGCCGCCGGGACGCACTCCAGTGCAGCGTATCGATCGCCGTCTCCTGCGACAGGCCGAGTAGGGGGAATAGCACAAGACACAGGAGGAGCAACCGGTTCATACTAAATGGTATTTCGATAATGGTACAACTTACTCAACGGCAGATAAAAACGGCCACTACGTCTTCACCGCTACCTTTTCTCAAACGGTTCAATCACAGGATGTTGCCGGCGTCGATCACGCAAGAAACCAAACAAGCACTGACACATCATATCCTGGTCCGTTGCTACTATGGAATTAGTCCGATCGAAGGCAAAGAAAATGTCCTGAATCTGACGGAATAGCGGGCTGAACAGGAAAGCCATTGAATGTCAGCTATTTCTGTGCAGGTCCATTTCGAACAAATATAACAAAAAAGTGCGGCCCTGTTTCAAGAGCCGCACTATGAGAAATTGCCAGTATTCGATACGCCGAAATGGGCTGGTGAGCAACTTTGACTAATACCGATACATTTCCGACTTGAACGGCCCTTCCACCGCTACGCCTATGTAATCTGCCTGCTCCTGCTCTAGTGGTTCGAGCCGGGCTCCTACGTGGGCTAAGTGCATGGCTGCTACTTTTTCGTCTAACTTTTTAGGCAAGACATACACCTTGTTCTCGTACTTCTCTGAGTTGGCCCACAGTTCAAGTTGCGCCAGGGTCTGGTTGGCAAACGAACACGACATTACAAACGAAGGGTGGCCCATGGCGCAACCCAAATTCACCAACCGGCCTTCAGCCAGCACGATGATTTCTTTGCCGTCAATTTCATACATGTCGACCTGGGGTTTGATCTGGCTCTTGGAATGACCGTAGTTTTCGTTCAGCCAGGCCATGTCAATTTCGTTGTCGAAGTGACCAATGTTACAAACAACGGCTTTGTCGCGCATAGCCCGGAAGTGCCGGTCTTTAATGATGCGAACATTGCCCGTAGCCGTTACGAATATCTGGGCGCGCAGAACGGCCTCATCCATCGGAACAACTTCGTAGCCGTCCATGGCAGCCTGGAGCGCACAAATGGGGTCAATTTCCGTGACCAGAACGCGGCACCCAGCACCCCGCAATGACTCGGCCGAGCCTTTGCCTACGTCGCCATAACCCGCCACAACGGCTACTTTACCGGCCAGCATCAGGTCGGTAGCCCGGCGGATTGCATCCACCAGCGACTCGCGGCAACCATATTTATTGTCAAACTTGGACTTCGTTACCGAGTCATTGACATTGATAGCGGGCAGGTGCAGCGTCCCGTTTTACATCCGCTCATACAAACGGTGAACCCCCGTTGTTGTCTCTTCCGACAATCCTTTGATGCCCTGAATTAACTCGGGATAGGTGTCGAACACCATGTTGGTCAGGTCGCCACCGTCGTCCAGAATCATATTGAGCGGCTGGCGATCTTCGCCGAAGAACAGCGTCTGCTCAATACACCAGTTGAATTCTTCCTCGGTCATCCCTTTCCAGGCATACACCGGAATACCGGCGGCAGCAATTGCCGCGGCAGCATGGTCCTGAGTCGAAAAAATATTACACGACGACCAGGTTACGTCGGCCCCCAGCTCAACAAGCGTTTCGATGAGCACCGCCGTTTGGATGGTCATGTGCAGGCAGCCGGCAACGCGGGCACCTTTCAGCGGCTGCGATGGGCCAAACTCAGCCCGGAGGGACATCAGCCCGGGCATTTCGGCTTCGGCGAGCTTAATTTCCTTGCGGCCCCAGTCGGCGAGGGCGATGTCTTTTACCTTGTAGGGAACGTACGTGGACGTTTGCATAACACTTGATAGTTAACAGTCGGCACCGATTTTGTGAATACGGTCCAACAAGAGTTGATTTCTTTATAAAGTACAAAACTACGTAACTCCGCTAAAAATGCCTATTCAAAGAAGAGTTTAAAAGGCCAGCGCCTGACGAAAACCAGAGCTATAGCGAACAGAGTTATTTTTGCCAAATTTATTGTTCTTGTAAATTCCTGCGTACCGGCTTACTAATTTATGACTCACGTATCCATCATTCCCTACCATCCCCGCTATCAACCCGATTTCAAACGGCTGAACATTGCCTGGATTGAAAAATATTTTCAAGTTGAACCGCATGATCTGGAGCAGCTTGACCAGCCACAAACATTCATTCTGCCAAATAAGGGTCAGATCTTCTTTGCTGTAGCCGATGGTGAAGTCGTTGGGTGTGTGGCAATGGTCAACACCGGAACCGCTCCGGTCCCGGCGCTGGCCGCGTTGGCGGGGAACCGTGGTACGCCGGAGCGGGTCCGTCCAGATGGGGGATGCACGGGGTTTGAACTGGCAAAAATGGCCGTATCGCCAACCATGCAGGGACAGGGTATTGGTAAGAAATTATGCCTGGCGGCCCTTGACTATGCCCGGCAACTCGGCGCCAGCACGGTCTGGCTAGAATCGAACCGAATACTGACGCCTGCTCTAACGCTGTATGAACAGGTAGGATTCCGGGAAGTACCCCGCGTTGAAACGCCCTATGCCCGTGCTAATATTCGGATGGAAATAACTCTTTAAAAGACGCTTTGAACTCCTCGTTATCTGTCAAGATGGCATCCTAACAGGTTACTCTTCCAGATAATTCAGGTCTTTGCCATGCGTTTCTGGGATAGTCAGAATGGCGTAGAAGCCAATGATAAAGCAGATCAGACCCACCACGGCTCCGGCGTTTATAGTAGCGATGGACGGTTTGAGTGCCTGGTAGGTGAGTGTCATCGGAATAACCAGGCCGCGTACCATGTTTGGGACGGTAGTAGCGGCCGTAGCACGCAGGTTGGTACCAAACTGCTCGGCCCCGATGGTCACAAACATGGCCCAGTAACCAATGCCGTATCCCATGGCTACGCACAGACCGTAGAGCATCGTGGCGCTTTTTATACCCACAAACAAATAGACCAGGCTGAACACCAGGGCAATACCCATCAGCAAAGCAACGCCTTTTTTGCGCGATTCTAATCGATGACTAATGAACCCACTGGATAAATCACCCACGGCCAGCCCTACGTAGCACCACATGATGGCCAGACCCGGCTGAATCTCCTCCGGAATGCTCAAGGCTTTGCCAAACTCATTACTGAACGTAGCCAGAATGCCGATAACAAACCAGGTTGGCAGGCCAATCCCAATGCATTTGAGGTAGCGGCTAAACCGGTCGGCGTTGGTGAAAAACGAGAAGAAATTACCCCGACTGACGCCTGTTTGCTCGGTTATGTTTTTAAACATGCCCGACTCCACCACGCCTACCCGCAGCAGCAAGAGACCAAACCCCAGTGCGCCCCCTACAAAAAAGGCCATTTGCCAGTCGAAGAGTTTGACGGTAAAATAGGCCACTACGGCCCCAAACAGCCCCACACCCGCCACCAGCGAAGTTCCAATAGCTCGTTTTTCTTTGGGCAGCACCTCGCTGACGAGCGTAATACCCGCCCCCAGTTCGCCCGCCAGCCCGATACCCGCCACAAACCGCATGAGGGCGTAGTAGGTGGTTGGGTCCATAAACGTTACGTTGCTGACGAACCCACAGGCAATGTTAGCGATGGAATACGTAATGATGCTGCCGAACAGCACTGATAACCGCCCACGCTTGTCGCCCAGCACCCCCCACAGCACTCCGCCAATCAGCAAACCACCCATCTGCCAGTTCATAATGGCCGTGCCTACGGTTGAGATTTGGTCGGGCTGGAGACCCAGATCTTTCAGACTTGGCACACGGACGATACCGAAGAGCAGGAGATCGTAAATGTCCACGAAGTAGCCCAGTGCAGCCACAATTACGGGTAAACTAAACAGGCCAGCCGGTGGTGTTTGCCGATCAGACGAGGAAAGGGTAGGAACAGCCATGTGGCAGGAGGAACAGAATAAGACTAAATGATTCTGCAATAATACGAAACGACCGAAGAAAGTTGGGCCACTGAAAACACGGGAGAACCATTACTATCCGTCTACGGCTTCGGTTGCTGATGCCGCTCCCGGTTTATCGACATCCGGTTCCAGGGAAGACTGGGGTTCGTACGCCGGTTCAACTGCCGGCGCCGGCAGGACCATGGGCGCGGGTTTGGGTAAGCTTTCGTACACCCTATACGCCGTTCCCAGCGACCATACTTTCAGCCCAGCGCGGCCAAAAATAAATGCCTGTTGCACCATCAGCATAATTAGGATCGTTGGCCAGTTGCGCATCGTAATGAGGTCGTCAATCAGAAAGTAAAGGCCAAACAGGACCGTGCCGATACCGATCAGCAGCCAGTAGGGGCCGAAGGTTCTGCCTAGATTAGGCCAAACGAGCCGCCCGGCCCGACCGAAAGCACGCAAGGCGTTACGTTCATTTTCCCGGAACATCAGTACTTTGGCGTAGTCGCCAATGCAGAGCAGCAGCGTAGCCGTTATGATGAAAAGGATAAAAAATGCCAGCCCGACCCAAAAAACACCGCGCTCGGTTAGTATATCGCTTAAGGTCATGCTGACCAACGTACCAATAACCAGCCAGAGGCCCGCTCCAACTAGCACAAACAGGCACGTAACGCCGAACAGCCTTATAAATCGCCCGCCGTAGTGGGCACACGCGGCTAAAAACGCACCAGTCTTAAAGGGAACCGTCGTGTGTGACGCCGACAACTGGGCGAATCGCTCCAGGATACCACCCGCGACGAATACGCTCAGCAATACGTAGAGAACGCCTAACCACCGCCCTACACTGATTAGCGGGCTGATGGCCCGCCCACTTCGATGGATAAAATCCGAAAAAACGGTGTAGTCAAAACCGTTTAGCAGATTCAAAAACGCCAGAGAGTTCTGATCCTCAACGTTCAGGGTATTGTAGAGTGGCAAGGCAGCCAGCAGGCCCAGCCCGAGCGTAATGCCATAAAGCAGCCAGATAAGCCGAAGTGAGCCGAGCGTTTGGCGAAAAGAAAGGAACAGGGCATTCATCAGGCGGGCAACGGGCCGTTGTCAGAATTGGGGTGGTCGTTGGCCGAAGGTACAACCTGGCTGGTTCCAAGCAACGGATGTTCCAGACGGATTTTTTCCTGTAGTTTCAGAAAACCGTCAATCAGGGCTTCGGGGCGGGGTGGGCAGCCGGGCACGTACACGTCGACGGGTATGATGCGGTCGACACCCTTGACCACGTGGTAGCCATGCTGCCAGTAGGGACCACCACAATTGGAACAAGACCCCATCGAAATTACGTAACGCGGTTCGGGCATCTGCTCGTAGAGCCGCCGAATGCGATCAGCCATCTTGTAAGTAACCGTGCCGGACACAATCATGATGTCGGACTGGCGTGGGGAGGGACGCGGAAAAATGCCGAACCGTTCGAGGTCGTAGTTAGCCGCAAAGGCCTGCATCATCTCGATGGCGCAGCAGGCCAGTCCAAAGCTCATGGGCCACATCGATTTCTCCCGCGACCAGTTCAGGAGTTCTTCAGACCGCATCAGCATGACGCTGGCCTCGCCGGATTTGTCAGTAGTAGAGGAAGTCATCAATTATTTACGGATATAACTCGTGTGTTGTTAACAAATGAGCCTCGGCAAAACGTTTCATGGCAGCGCCCACACGCCAGGCCCCAATGTTCTTCCCAGAAAATACCGTACTGCTTTCCCACCCATGGGTCACTTTTCACGGGGTATGCGGTTGAGGATATTGGTTTGGTTGGCATAGGCTAGTGGCTCTAGTTGTAAACGCAGACTCCTGGCGGCTTCTTCGGGGGTTTGCCCGTAGGGCCGAATCCGCCTGGGTGTTAGTGGCCTGATGTTTCGCCCGATAATCGCACCGATTGCGGCTCCACCCCCAACGGCTATTGTCAAGTTAAGAGCATACACAACCGGACTATGGAATCCATTTTTTTTACTGGAACGAATGGTTAGAAAAGCCGCCAGACCACCACCCAGAATACCCCCTTCCAGGGTGTTTTTCCGGTTAGAGCGAACCAGCACTTTACGAATGATACTGAGCGGAATTCGTTCGCTATAGCCATTACGTTTCGGATTTATGTAGTCCAGGTACAGGTACTCATCCGTTACCTCGTGTAAGATACCACGCGTCTGTTTCCCGCATTTTGTTACTACTCGAACCCTAAATTCTTCCGCAGTAAATTTCTGCGCCGACGCGGTAGCCAAAAACGATAGCACTACCAGGCCCGATAGCAACCAACAGTGCATCATGAGTGTTTTTAGCGTTTGTAGCGCTCATTTACCGCCCCATACAGCGTGGCTGGAACTTTCGAGTCCACCGTTGGCAGTTTAGGTTGCGGTTTCACCCAGTCGAGGTAGCCTTTGGCCCAGACATAGGCAAGCCCCAGAGCCAGCACTCCCACAAACAGAATGGCTTCCGTCAGGGCGAACCAGCCCCAGAAACCACCCGTTTCCCGAATGAGCCGCTCCTGCCCGAACACCGTGGCCCAGGGGAACAGGAACACCAGCTCAACATCGAACAAGACAAACACGAGCGCCACTACGTAAAAACGGATGTTGAACTGAACGTTGGCGTTGCCCAACGGCTCCTCACCCGATTCATAGGTGCTGTTCTTCTCGACGTTCGGGCGATGCGGACGTAGCAGACGCGCCACAAACAGCACGATGCCGATGAAGGCAAACGCGGCCAGAATGAAGAGCAGGATAATGCCGAAGTGCGAGAGCATAACTGGGCTTGTGATTCAAACATTTGTGGCTGCCAGATTGCTAACCCTGGTCGAATTCGTTGGGGAAGTTAGCAATGGATACCCATAAACTTACTTTCTTTTCTTGTACAAATTATACACAATGGCTACCTGAAGGGTGCGGTTTTTATAGACGGCCAGTGGCTCGGGCGAGACGTTGGTGAAGCCATAGACATAACGGATATGCAGACTGAGTTTATCGAGCATGTCCAGAAAGTCGTAGTGGACACCCACCACGAGGCCCAGGTCGTTCTTTGCGCCTGGTCCACTGGTTGTCCCGGCGTTCAGGGCATAGCTAAACTCCGGTCCGGCCTGCAGCGTAAGGCCCTCGGTAGGAATGTAGCCCAGCAAAACCGGTACACTAACGTAGTAGTACTGATTCTTTTTTGTGTCGCGTGTTGTTGAGCCAATCCGGGGGACTTGAAAGGAGCCCCCTTTAACCGCCAGCAGTAGCTCTGGCTGGAGCACAAACTGATGAAGGCGGTAGCGGTACATGACGCCAAGGTGGGGCTCCAGCGCCTGCTTGGGCGTGTTAAGGGTAGTACCAGAAACGTTCAGCCGGGTGAGTGAGGCTCCAATTTTAACACCAAAATGTCCCCCGACAGGGTTGTTGCTTTGCGCCCGCACGATAAGGGATGATGTCAACAGAAAAGCGAAAACGAGTAGTCGATACGTGTGCATACGAACGGATGGTAAACAGAAATGACCACCCTATAACGGCTGATTCATGATTCGACATCGCCGAATTAGCCGTAAAATTGGTTAAAAAAAGTTAAGATGTTGCACGGTCACAGCCGTGTGCGCTACCAGCATGCAGGGCGGGGGCGTTAATTCAGCCGGGGGTCAACGGGGTAATGAGCAATGGATTTGTATTCGCCCCCCATGCGCTTGAGCACCCCACGCCAGAACGCATCGGCAGGCGTGTCGAAGAGAAAATCGGCATCGGTGCGGCTAACGATCCAGGCCTTTTGGTTTAGTTCTTCGGCAAGCTGGCCTTCGTTCCAGCCCGAATAACCAATGAAAAAGCGGGCATCGCGTTCGGTGAGTGTTCCCAGGTTAACCGCTGCCTTGATCTGCTCAAAATCCCCACTCCAGTAGAGGCCATTGAGGATGCGGATCGAATTGTCGATGAGATCGGGTCGGCGGTGAATGAAGTGCAGGGTGTTCTGTTGAACCGGACCGCCCACAAACAGGGGGAGATCGACGTGGATTTCTTCGACGATATCACTCAGGTGAATGTCGGTCAATTGATTCAGCACAAGTCCGAACGTACCGGCATCGCTGTGCTCGCAGACCAGCACTACGCTGCGCTCGAAATTGGTATCGCCCATGAAAGGCTCGGCAATGAGCAGGTTGCCATTGGTAACGGAAGTAGATTGTGCATCCATGAGCGTGGCGTAGTAAAGATTTAACGTATTAAAAACGACATACGGGTAATGATGTTACCGGAAGTGAGCCAAAAATATTACCGATGCCCGATTTTGTCTGTATACGGCCGGTGCAGTGGTCCGGATTGCAGCCAGCTCATTACGACCGGAAAACAAGCCCCACCCGCCGGCCCGAGAGCCTCGTAAGCAGTGGCTGTAGGATCCGGCCTGCATTTTGGCGGGTCTGCAGTAAGATGCCTCCGTTCAGGGCCGACTGCCTGATCTGGCGTTCGGCCTGCCGGTAGGCATCACTAACTAACTGGTTTTCATTCAGGAACGAAAATCGGGTGTCGTATACCCGCGAGCGATCGTGGTTAATTTTCCAGCCGCACAGTTCGGGTTTCGGCAGTTGAATGGTGACCGAATCGCCGTCAGTAGTGATGTCGGACAGCGAAATTTTCGTCAGATCAAGGCAGCCGGTTGCTTCTCCTTCCACAATCAGCACGGCATTGGCATTGGGCAAAAACGTGTTTAGCTGCTCATGCTCCACAATATCCTTAAACGTGTACCGAACCAGTTCCAGCTTTCCCAGCGCAGTTACTTCTTTCAGGACAATGCTTTGGGTGGTGTTGTCGCCCCTCCGAAAACGACTCAGCACACTGCTGCCCCGAATCTGTTCCCAGATGGCGATCAGGCCGACCACCAGCAGGATAAGGACCAACAAACGAATAAGCCTGGTGATAAGCTGGGACATGGTGGCACGTGAATGCTGAAAATGGTTTGGTCGACGACGCAAACAGGGGCGCCAGTCAGTATGTAGGAAACGACAAGAGTGACGGGTGTATTTTAATGTAGCCCAGTTGCAACCTTTGGGCATCATTCCTACTCCTTACCACTAAGTTAGGCTACCTGGTCGGTGATCAACTAGGTTTTTAGTTAAATTTCGTTAATTGGTCAACAACTCTTGCCTTGTAACCTATATTTGCCCGTCTTGTAATTCCACTATCTTCCTTCCTTCCTTTTCATGAAACACCTATCGCTGCTCGCCGTACTCTGTCTGCTGACGAGTGGGCTCTATGGGCAAACTGCGCCCGTTCCGGCCCGTTTTAGCCTACAGGGCCGGGCCGTCGATACGTCAGCGGCCCCGCTGGCTTCGTCCACAGTCATGCTGCTCAGCCCCAAAGATTCATCGCTCGTCAACTTCATGCGCTCGGATGAGAAGGGAGCGTTTATGTTCAAAAACCTGAAGTCGGGTACGTACGTCCTTAAGATTTCGTTCGTGGGGTACATTCCTTATAACCTGGTGGTTAAGCCTACCGGTGAGGCCGTTGTTGATCTGGGTGACCTAAAAATGAAGCCCATTACCCGCGAGTTGATGGAAGTGGTGGTTCGAACGGCCAAAGCACCCCTAACCATCAAGGGCGACACGATTGAGTACAATGCCAGTTCGTTTAAGGTGCCGCCCGGCTCCACGGTCGAGGATTTGCTGCGTAAACTGCCGGGTGTGCAGATTGATAGCGATGGCAACATCCGGGCGCAGGGGCAGGATGTTAAAAAGATGACCGTTGATGGCAAAAACTTCTTCGGCAACGACCCTAAACAAGCCACCAAAAATCTACAGGCCGAAGCCATCACGAAGGTGCAGGTCTTCAACGACAAAACGGAGCAGGCTAAGCTGACGGGTGTGGACGATGGAAAGAAAGAGAAAACCATTAACCTTGAACTCAAAGAAGAATTTAAGAAGGGTGGCTTTGGTAAAGTTACGGCTGCTGCAGGCCCTGCTTCCAACAACCTACCAGCGCGGGCCGAGATAAAGGGCAGCTACAACAAATTCAACGCGAAAAACCAATTTTCGGTGGTAGGGCTTGGTAACAACACCAATCAGCAGGGGCTATCGCGCGATGATTATCAGGATTTTCGGGGTAGTAATGCCTACAACTCCAATCAGAATGCCGATTTTGGTTTCAGCGGGGGAAACTACTTTTACTTTTCCGACAGTGGCGACGAAGGCCTGGGTATTCCGGTGAGCGGACGGCAGGGGGTGGGCTTCTCTAACAACGCGGCTGGCGGGGTTAACTACAACTACGACACCAAAGAAAAAAAACTGAGTGGCAGCTATTATTACAACCAAACCCGGCTGGAACTCAACGCGCAGCGCCAGCGCGACAACACCTTACCCCAAAACGAATACCGGACCGACGAAACCAGCAACCAGATTAATTTCAACGGAAATCACCGCGTCAGCCTGCGTTACGAAAACCAGATCGACACGCTCAATACGGTGGTGTTTATTAACAACACCCGCTACGGCATTGGCAATGCGGGCCTTTTTCGGAATCAGAGCCTAATTCGTCCCAACGGCGCGACGACATTTAACCGGAGTACTAACATCAGCAATCAGCGCCAGTTTGCTACGTCTAATTCGCTCATCTACCGGCACAAAATGCACAAGAAAGGTCGCAGTTTTGCCGTCAGTGCTACGTATGAAGTAAATACGAACAATGCCGACCTGCTGCTGGATTCTGAAAATACGTACTCCGATTCGATTCGGGCAGCCAACAGATCCCCGAACATTCATCAGGATCAGCAAAATGACATTCAACGGAGCGAGTACAAGGCGAGTTTGCAATATGTGGAGCCGTTCGCCAAGCGCTTTACGTGGGAAACGTTCTATAACTTCAGCCTGCGCTACGATGAGGTAAACCGCGACGTGTTTAACCGGGGCGATAACAAGTACGCTCGTAATGATACCCTCAGCTTGTTCTACAAAAATAACTACGTCTATAACCGGCTGGGGAGCAGCGTTCGCTATTCGTACAAAGGATTGAACGTATCGGCAGGGCTGGCGGGTCAGCGATTTACCCTTAACGGATCGTATCAATCATACGTGCCGGGCCAGATCAACCGGGTATTTTCAACGCTGATTCCGAACGTTGGTCTGAATTACGACCTCAAAAACAATCGATACCTCTACGGCGGCTATAACGTCAGTGTTCAGATTCCAACCTCGCGCGATCTGCAGCCGGTCCGGAATAACAGCAACCCCCTATTCATTAACCAGGGCAACCCGGACCTGTTGCCACAGTTAGGGCATAACCTGAACCTCAGTTTCAACTATTTCAATCCGGGGAGTTTTATCAACGCCTACATTGGTTTGAACGGCACCAAGTACGTGAACCAGATTGTATACAGCCAGGAGACGGACGTTCAAACGCTGGTGACGGTTATTACGCCCCAAAACCTCTCCGGCGGCCGGAACTTCGGCGGCTACACCGGCTTTGGATTTCCCCTGAAAAAAACCAAAGCAACGCTGGACCTGAACTTCAGCACGAACGTAGGCAGGAACCCCGTCCGCATCAATAGAGAACTCAACCAGACGAGCTTTCAGGGGTACAATGCGGGCGCCCGCCTGAGCCTCACGCCAGTAGAATGGCTGACGTTTTACGGAAATGCTAACTTTGGCGTCACAAACCAGCAGTTCTCGATCAATTCGAACCGAAATCAGTCGTTTGTCAATAACAACTTCAGTGGCGAACTAATGCTCAGGCTGCCGCACGACCTATACATCAACACCAACCTGAACTACCGGGTGAGTCGAAACGCCCAGTTGAACTTCGATCAGCGGATTCCCCTCTGGAACGCGTCGATGTACCACATTCTGGGCAAAGCCAAACGGGCCGAGATCCGCCTGACGGCCATCGACATGCTCAACCGCAACGTAGCGGTCACCCTGAATCGCGGGGTTAACTACACCCAGTCGGAAACCATCCAGACGCTGGCCCGCTATTTCACGCTGGGTTTCACGTATAATATGCGGGGCGTTCAGGCCAAGATGCGCCGGGACGGATTTTTCTGATGTCAGGATTGTCCCCACCCCAGACCCTGGAGAAAGAGGGGGAAGCGGGGTGGGATCACGTCTCAATGCGTTACGAATTCAAACCATGAACCCAATGAAACAACTAGTCATTATCCTGTGCCTGCTAACCGGTTCAGCAGCCATGGCTCAAAAATCAGAAGGCGTTGTTACTTACGTCCGCAAAGAATACTGGCTGAAGATTACCAACCGCCTGACTTTTCTAAGTCGGGAGCAAAAAGATCGGATGGCCAATACGTTCAAGAACTGGGAGGAGAACAACAAAGGAGTCAAGATGAAAATGGCTTTTAGCCCTACCGAAAGTTTGTATACCTACAACAGCGACGAGCCGGAAGAAGGCGGGTACTCGTGGCGGAAACAGGAATATTATCTATACCGTAATTTCGAGAAAGACAAAAAAACGGACGTTATTGAAATGATCGGCAAGACCTACATCATTGACGATTCGCTGCACGCACCGGTCTGGAAAATCGGTAATCAGATTAAAGACGTAGCGGGCTACATCTGCATG
>JAQBNX010000657.1 GCA_028288385.1 Spirosoma sp. | reverse complement strand
TGACGTTGTTGTTGACCTGAATATAGTTGTTGCCAGCCGCAGGAGCGGGTGCCACGGGGAGCCCGCCGACAGCATCTAAAAACACTTTTGCCGCCCGCACGTCTCCATCAATGGCTGATTGGTAGAGTTTGTCCAATAACCGGTCAGAAAGCATCCGGGCTAGGCTCAACCGGTTTTGATACCGGGCCGATTGATAGAACTCACTCAGATGTTTATGGATGGTTTGACGCGACAGACCGGTTTCAGTCGACAAACGCGTTACCGTTGGCATCCTGCCTGTTTCATGGATAAGGTTACCAATGACCCGGGTTAGCTCATCATGGTTACCCTCCCAGGTCTGATTGCGCAAATCCTCTTTTGTTTCCTCGGATACGAGCGGGCTCTCCAGCAGTCCACAGAAGAAAGCATCCTTATTGTTTTGCCTCTCAGTTGGCGTTGCATTGTCGGGCAACGGCTTCTGCTGACTTATCAACCGTTTGATGAGTTCCGATTCATCTTTGGGTTCGTCTGAATCTGTCACCTTTTGTAAACTTTTTTGTGCCTTGGCCATGGTCGTTTGTTGCTATAAGATACGCACTTTTGAGCTTAATTTTCCCGACTGCGGGGTAACATGCTATCCTTAATTGCCTGGATCTGCCGGGCAAACTCCTCGTTTAATTCCTGGCTGTTCTTGCATAGTTCGATAAGCTGATCAACAGCCTGCTGAAGTTGATTGATCCGGTTCTTATCCATATACAGACAAGCGGCCAGCGCTCGGTAGGTGAAATCACGCGATTGAGCCAGCAGCTCACAGGCCTCCGAAAACTCATCGGGTAACATCGGATAAAGAGGAGGATGCAACTGGCAGGGTGATGGTTCGTCTGGCAGGGTAAGGCGATAAGCCGTTAGCTGGTCCTGATATTTTTTCTGGTACTGGTCAACGAGCGCTGGTAGTAGATCCTTCCACGTCTCGGGTGTGTAGTCGTTGGGAAAGAAGCGGGCAACTTCGGATTGGAGTGTTGGGGTGTCCATGGTCTTGAATAGGCTGGTTTTTATTCTTCTCTCGACGAGCGGCTGTTCATCACTATCCAGGCCTTGGTTGTTCAGCGGACTTATCCCAATCGGGCGGATAACCTTTCCACTGACCCAGCAGGTAATCAGCCAGGTCTAACCCGGCTTTGCGTTCCTCATCGGTAGCCCGCTTCTCGAGGTAATCTGATACGGTTACCACGTAACCCAGCTCACGCAATTCGTCGGCCGTTCGGCTCCAGCGGGCCAGTGCACTCCCTTGTATGGAGAGGTCCGGAAAGAACGCAATCTTTCGGTACCGTAGGGGCGCCAGTCGACTCATGCCCATGGTGGTATGGGTGGTGAGGTACGACAAAGAGCCGATGGCCAGCCAGATAAAGCGGGGAAAGTAGGCCGAACACACAACCGCGGTTTTAGGGGCTTCGACGATAGCGACGGGCTTGTCTGCTGGTTGGGTCAGGAGTTGAGGTAAACCGAACAGACAAGGGGACCGTTGGGCGTGTCGCTCGTAGGTGGCCAGCCACTCAGGGATCGGGAGCTGTTTAGCCTGTAGTCGACGAACAAGCGCCGAATTAACCCAACTGGTTTTGGGCTGTTTTTTTCCATCCCGGTCAATGTATTTCTCCGTATGCCAATCATCTCCGAATAGCTTGATCTGGCCACCCCGCTTGCGTCCGTCTTCATCGATGTACCAGAAGACGCAGGATCCTGGCCAGCGGGCCGACGTGCCGATCTGGAACCGCTGCAGCAGTTCATCGGCAACCGTGCACCCAAAGTGCTGATGTAACAACCGGGCAAACTGATTGCGCTCATAGTGCCCGATCGAGTGCGCAAACACCTCCTCCGGAATTGAGTAGACAGTTTGATCAGGTACGGGTGCCACTATCTTAGGCACAGCAATAGCGTGACCCTCATTAATACGCCGAGGGGTTGACCTGGCAACCAGTGGGTTTTCATTTTTCCACTGCTCATACACCTCATCGGCGTAACTCATTCCGCTCGGGCCTATGGTGTAAGGGCTAAGGTGGTAGCTGCAGTTGCTTTCCCGATCACAGCGGCCGAAGTGCTCCGGCAGTAGTTCGCCCGTCTGGGAATCGATGTAGCGACTCAGCGTCCGGTGATGCCTGGGAGAGCACTCGGGACAATCGGATTTAACGGATTTCCTGGGTAACTGATACCGATAAGTTGAGGCTGTCATAGGATAAAGGGGTTGGTGGCAAGGTGGCAAAAACAGGTGGCAGAGTTATTTGCCAGCTTGGTTTAGTTGGGTGGCAAGGTGGCAAAGACTATATAGGGGGTCTGCCAGTTGCCACCAACATGGATCAACTTATTGGCTCCAATCGGTAGTACTCTTGTTTGCCATCCTTATAGCCGATCAGCCGAACCGCCTGGCCCTCCTCATTGTACATGTCGGCGCCTTGCTCCTGAATTGATTTCAGGCGTTCCCGGATGATCCGGTTACCGGCCGAAAACTCGATCATCAGGGTACTCACTACTTCACCTTTGGCAACTGGGCCTTCTGATAGCAGCGAAGTAAGACGTTCGGCCATGTCGTCAGCATGGGCCTTGTGTTTGCGATGGTTGACGTGTTCAGCTACCTGCGCGGCATCAGCTAAGACCAGGCCTTTCGTCTGATCGCAATACCGGATGTAAATGGGTTCGGGTCGTTTTCCCCGCCTGAGTTTAAGGTATCGGAGCCGAATCAGGTCGCTCTCGTTACCGTTGGCGTCTTTCTCAAAACCAATCTGCAAAACACTACTGGCTTTGTTGGCCGCTTCAGTACCGGTGTGTCCCCGAGCCTTATCCGTGCCAGGATTCTGGTGAATAACCAGTAGAAACGTAGCATTATGCCGGTCACACATATTGCCCAAAAAATCAAACAGCTTCATGGTTTCTTCGGAGTCGTTGAAGTCCCCAATAGCATCTGTCACTACGTCAATAAGGGTAAACAGGTGTAAAGTCGTGGACTCGCGGACGTGGCTGATAAAAGCATCGATGGCCGTAAAGCGGTGTTTTCGGTCAATGGCCTTTATGCTGGTAAACCGAAAGTCAGCGGGCCGGTCGGAGAGATTGAACCCTGCCTTTAGCTTGATCTGCTGCACGGCATACGGTAACTCTTCACTCTGATTTCGTTCGGTATCAATATAGCACACGGCAAACCGTTCAAGGGCCGGTCGACTAAATTCCAGGAATCGAGCGTCGGTGTCTGTGTTGAGCATTAACGCCCCGAACGTTTCGGCCAGGCGCGACTTATGAGAGCCGTAGGCACCCTGAATAATGTTAACAGTACCTCGTCCAATAATTCCAGCTTCGTGTCGATTAATTAAAGGAGGACTAAATACAACCGCTTTAGTAGCCGCTTCACTAAGAGCCTGCTCCCGCGTCAACAGATCGGCTAACAATTCGGCGGGGCTGATCCTATTACGGGGAGCGGATATCGCCGGCGATGCCTGCTGCTCGTTCAAAAAGGCGGGTGACTGCCTGAGCGTTTCTTCTATTTGATCAACCTCGTTTTTCAATCCATCAACATTGATAGGAGTTGGAATACCGTTCATGCTGAGGGTTGTTTTATTGGAAGGTGTCACTGGTGGCAGCTCGGGGGTTGCCAGGCGCGGGATAGGATGGGGCCTTGCAAAAGTTGGCGTAACTTCAGCCTGTTCTACTCCATTGGAGGAGGTGTTCGAGTGTTGGTTGGCCCTCATCTCTGTTCACCTCCTCTTTTTTGGTGGACCAGATCCGGAGCGAACTGCTCGAACCAGCACCAGAACGTGTCGTAATTGCTGACGACCAGGTAAACCCCTCCGGCCGCTTTGACCGACTCAGCCGTTTTCTTCTGGTCAGCGCTCAACCGATCCTTACCCCATTTGATTTCGATACTGACGTGCCGGCCGTTAATGACGGCGTGAAGATCGGCGGTGCCTTTGCGAGTAGTACCCCGTTGCCAATGGCCAGTTTGATCGTTGAACTGACCCTGTGACTGGATACGCGTCACGTAGCAGCCATGCAGTTCGAGACAGCGTAGCACCGCCTTAGTAAGCGAATTCGTGTCTTTGAGGGGAAACTTAGGCTTCACCAGGTACGACTCGGGAACAGTCGGGTACCTGCGCCGTTTGTCTGCCATTTCGAGCTCGACCAACCGTTGCCGAGGAGTGAGGGTGAGTGGGGCTTGATCGCTCATCGGGGCCGTTTGGTTTGTCGGTGGAACATAGGCCGGGGTCTCAGATCGGCGCGTACCGGGGCCGCTTTTGGGCCGCTGCTGAAGAATGTAACTACGTCGGCAGGTACGTCAGCGGGTGGCTGTAGTTGCATCCCTGTTTTCTGTAGTACTGTCAGAAACCAGGCCCGAAAGTCCTCAAAATCGTAACAGGCGTAGCACAATGCATCGGGATCGTTCTGCTCACCATGCCGCTCGGTAGTTACCTCAACCGTAAGCGTAGTGCCACCAACCTCAGCACGAACAGCATTGAACGGATGGGTTCGCATCAATTCACGTATGCCGCCGGCAGGGATCGATACAACGCGCATATCGTAGACGGGCCGGGCGTTGTATCCGTTACTGGTGAGTAGCCGAAATATGTTGAGGGTTAATTCACGTCTATACCGCGGCTGGTCTACGACGTTAGGTTTAGGGTCGGTGGCTGTTCTCATGCTACCTTGCGCCCTCCTCTACGTGTTTTAGGTAGACCGATCGCTCGGTTCTGTTCGTACTGCTGGGCCTGCTCCGAAATAGTAGGGGTGCGTTGTGAGTGTAGCCAGGCTAATAATTCCTGCTTAGAGAAGTAAGTACGGTTGCCTACTTTAGAGAAAGGAATTTCACACCGCGACACCTTGCCGTATAACGTTTGGGCAGTGAGGTTTAGCAGGACAGCAGCCTGATCGTAAGTTAGTACCTCGTCGGATGTAGTAGTTGAGGGTAGAGTGGGTAGGTTAGCTAACTCCTCCCGCACGGCTTCACGTACAATTGGGCGTAGCAACGAAGCCAAAAAGAATTTTACGTCTGTGAGATCACTCATGGCTGACTATTTGAAAGTTCAGCCACAAAGAAAAAAGCATTATTTGGCAAAAAAGCAAGATGTGAAGGGCAAAAGGCAAGTTGCCCCGGGGCAAATGGCAAGTTGCCGGTGCTACCTCTTTTTCCAGCCCACTGCCCGCTCAACCGTATCAAGTCCGCACCCTTCTTTTTCGGCGGCAAGTCTCATTGCTTCAGGTCGGCGCTTACCTTCTAATTTCATGTAGTCTTCTACCAACTGTTTTAGGCGCTGTTCACGAGCCAATGTACTTGGTCGCCTTTGAGGTTGCTTTATTGATTGGTCGGCCGGGTCGATACCAATCGATTGTGTTTGCTTTTCGTCGGGCACCGTAGTAGACCCTGAACCGATAGGCATTTCGTTTACTGGTTCGGTTTGTTGACTGCCAGACATCTGCTTAATCTGTTCGGTCAGCCAGTCATAGCGCTGACAAATACGAACTGCTTTTGAGTAATTGTCAAACGCTTGTCCATACCTTCTGTCCGCGAATATTTTTTCTATAACTTCTTCAGATGTGCCGATCGAGAAGGGTTCGTCTGCTGGAAGTGTGTAAGCATCAAAGTTGACGGGCTGCGTCTTTAACCAACCTCTAATAAAGCCTCGACACCATTCTGATACCGGTTTAGTACGTGCTTCGTCCCAATGCTTAATTCTAATCAATGCGACTCGTTCAATGTCTCTGATTTTTCTTAAGCACCTAATTTGTTGATCAGTGTCATCGATAAGCGTAAGTGTGGCTTTTATCTCTTCCTCCCAGTCCCCTTCATACAATAACACCTGACCAAGTACTTCGACATGAGTTACAAGGTTACCTGCTAATGAACTGATTGTTTGGCGGTCATTCATAGCAGGCCGTTACTGGTCAAGGATAATGCGATCGACGGCCGTACGCTTTTGCTCATTGACGATCCGGGCATATAGTTGCGTAGTGGCCAAGTCCTGATGTCCGAGTAGCTTGGATACCGTGTAGATATCGGTTCCGTGTTGAAGCTGCAGCGTAGCGAACGTATGCCGGAAGGCATGAAAGGTAATGGACCGGTTAATACCTGCCCGGGTTACCCACTGCTGTAGTTTGTAGTTCTGATGTGATGAGTACAGCAGTTGAGCGAATACCTTTTCCCCCTCCCCTACCCGTTCACCCATTAGAGCCCGGGCCTGGGCACTGATGGGCATCGTTTCAGCACCCTTGGTTTTCTCCTGAGTGAAGCGTATGTAAGGGCCGTTCGAATCATCGTACACCTCGGACCATACCAACTTCTCGATATCACCATAGCGGAGGCCCGTCAGCGCCGAAAACAATCCAGCCCGTTTCAATACGGGTATATCACATTCGGCCTTGGCCAGGGCCTGCAATTCGGCAAGACTCAAAAATTCACGCTGGGTTGCCTTGGGTTTTATTGGCCTAACCTTTTCGCCGGGGTTGCTAGACAATACCCCATCCTGCACAGCACGTTTCAGGGCGGTTTTGAAAATGATATAGTACCCTACCGTCGTGTTGTGGGAAAGTGTCTGATTGTAGAGCCGCTGCGTGTTGAGGTTTTTAGCAGTAGACAGGTATTCTTTGAACTGTCGGCAGAAGCCTTCGGTAACGGCATCGGTCGGCAGCTTACCATTGCTGAAGATGTGCAGGTGATGGTATACACAGAGCCAGTTAGCCCGGGATTTGGTTTGGTTCGTTTCGTACCGTGTCTGTGCCTGATCCTTGAACCACTGCAAGAAATCAGTGGTGCCGACCTTCTTCCTCAAGAAGCCGTAGTTGCCCGCTTGTACCTCCAGCTGACGACCGGCGCAAATGTTCTGGGCTAATAGCTTTGTCTCCTTATTGTGTCTACGGTCTAACTCAGTTCGTGGCTTATCGAAGAGGTACAACCCTAAGAACTCCCGGCGTGTGGGCTTTCCAGTTTCAGGGTGCTGAATGGGTGGATAAAAGTCCAGATACAGGCTTGTTCGGGCATCACTGATCGGCTTCTCTCGTAGCGTAACTTTCATAGCTGTACCTCAACATTAGATTTGTACCTCAGAATAAGACCCTTCATCTATTGAGGTACCATAAAGGTACGAAACGGTACAAGATTAACCGTATATAAACAATAGCTAATTAATAGCATTAAAACAAAAAAGCCCAGTTTAGAGGGCTTTAGAGTATGTTTGACTTATCAAAGACTAATGATTAAGTTCTATGGTATTTATCCATGAAAAAAATCCTTCATCTTGTCGAAGAAGCCTTTCTCGTTCTTATTTGGTTTGGGTTGAAAATTCGGTGAGTTGCGGAGTTTCTCCAACATAGAGCGTTCCTCCGAAGACAGCATTTTGGGCGTCCATACGTTTACATGAACAATTTGATCACCCCGTCCATAACCATTGAGTTCTTTGATGCCTTTCCCTTTCAGTCGTAGCATCTTACCGCTTTGTGTGCCGGGTTCGAGGGTGATACGTGCCTTACCATCAATGGTTGGCACTTCAACACTCGTACCAATGGCTGCATCCACGAAATTGACATATAGGTCAAAGACTACGTTGCTGCCATCGCGTTTAAGGTCATCATCTTCCTCTTCCTCTACGACGATAAGCAGATCGCCGGCAACGCCACCCCGGGGAGGTACATTGCCCTTACTACCCACCGACAGTTGAATACCCTCTGACACGCCAGCGGGAATTTTGATGGGTATAACGTCTTCCTGCAACACGCGCCCCTCGCCAAAGCACACCTCGCAGCGATCCGTTACGGTTTTACCTTCTCCATTACAGGTTGGGCAGGTGCTGGTCGAAACCATCTGACCCAGCATTGTATTGACAACTTTCCGGGTCTGCCCCGAACCATTACAGGTAGAGCAGGTTTGCACGGCGGTACCATTTTTGGAACCGTTGCCCCCACAGGTATTACAGGCTACATGCCGTTTTACCTTAATCTTTTTCTCAATACCGTTGGCTATTTCCTGTAGGTTCAGCTTCAGTTTAATGCGCAGATCGGAGCCCCGACGAACCCGCTGCCGCTGCCCGTTGCCACCCTGAGCGCCCCGGAAGAAACTGCCAAATGGTGAATCGTCGCCAAAGACGTCGCCAAACTGGCTGAAAATATCTTCCATAGACGGACCACCGGGACCGTATCCACCGCCACCGGCCGCACCACCTAGGCCAGCATGACCAAACTGGTCGTAACGAGCTTTTTTGTTCGGGTCGTTTAAGACATCGTAGGCCTCTGCGGCTTCTTTAAATTTCTCCTCGGCAGTAGGATCCTCGGGGTTCTTGTCCGGATGGTATTTGATGGCCATCTTCCGATACGCCTTCTTCAAATCCTCCGGTGATACGTTCTTGTCGACGCCTAATATTTCGTAATAATCCCGCTTGGTTGCCATTTCGTCTAAAAGAGTGAAAGAGTGGAAAGAGAAGCGTGAGAGAGCAGATGGATTACATCACTCTTCCGCTCTTTCACTCTATCGTCATTAAGCTCCTACAATAACTTTTGCAAACCGAATGACCTTGTCATTCAGGTAATATCCTTTTTCAATTTCGTCGATAACCTTGCCTTTGAGGTCATCGCTGGGGGCCGGGAACTGCGTAACCGACTCATGAAGGTCAGCGTTAAAGCGCTCCCCTTTGGCCGTCATTGGTTTTAGCCCCTTCGCTTCCAGTGTTTTAAACAACTTGTTGTAGATGAGCGACACGCCTTCTTTCAGGGCCGATACGTCATTTGTGTTATCGATGGATTGCATAGCCCGCTCAAAATCGTCAACTACGGGAATCAGCGCCTGCAGCAACCCTTCATTGGCATTGCCGATGAGATCGAGTTTTTCCTTTGCTGTGCGCCGACGGAAATTCTCAAAGTCAGCGTACAGCCGCAGGTATTTATCTTTTAGTTCGGCGATTTCACGGCTGCCCGAATCAACAACGGCCCCCTGAACGATCGACTCGCTGCCAGTTTCATCCGGCTCACCGCCATTTACCGTCACGGCTTCGTCGGTAGTCAGTTCGTCGCTTTCTGCTGATGTTACGTCAGCGGCCAGGTTGTCAGGCTGTACTGTATCAGTGGACGGGTTTTCGTCCAGTATGTCTTTATTTTCCATTGATGAACTCTTATTTCTCTTCCAGAAATTCATAGGCAAAGATGGGCAAAACCCCGGACAAAACCGCGCTGACTGACAACTTGGCACAATGAGTGGGTTCGATTTGTCGAGGAATAACCTGATTTTCTGGATTTAATAAGCGGCATAAATCGTTCTCACCAAGTCTGCTTCTTTTTCTATGCACGCTCCAGCCAGTCATTATGCCAAACTCATAAAAGCCAAAGCCACCGAGTTGGGCTTTGACTTTTGTGGGGTAGCCAAAGCCGATTTTCTGGAGGACGAAGCCCCGTTGCTGGAAACATGGCTTAAAAATGGCATGCACGGCCAGATGAATTACATGGCCAATCATTTCGAGAAGCGGCTAGATCCACGTTTGCTCGTTGATGATGCCAAGTCGGTGGTGACAATGTTGCTGAACTACTTCCCCCAGGAGCGATTACCCGAAGATGATGCCGACTATAAACTGTCTAAATATGCGTATGGGCAGGATTATCACTTTGTTATCAAAGACAAGCTGAAGGATTTGATGGCATACATTCATGAGGAAATCGGCGAGGTTGGCGGTCGAGCCTTTGTAGACTCGGCACCAGTGATGGATAAAGCCTGGGCCAAACGGGCAGGTTTGGGCTGGGTTGGCAAGCACACGAACCTGATCAATCGGGAAATTGGGTCTTTCTTTTTCATCGGTGAACTGATTCTTGACCTCGAACTTGAACCCGACGGCCCCATTACCGACTACTGTGGTACCTGCACCCGCTGCCTCGATGCCTGCCCCACCGGCGCCATCGTGGATCCTTACGTAGTGGATGGCAGCAAGTGTATTTCTTACTTCACCATTGAACTAAAAGAAGCCATCCCGAACGAGGTGCGCGGCCAGTTTAACAACTGGGTATTTGGCTGCGATATATGTCAGGATGTATGCCCCTGGAACCGGTTCGCCAAGCCGCACAAAACACCGCTCTTCGATCCACATCCTGACTTAGCCAACTTTAAAACAAGCGACTGGGAAGAGATAACAGAGGAAGTTTTTCAGGAGGTATTTCGTCGGTCGGCCGTGAAACGTACGAAATTGGAAGGCCTGAAACGGAACGTAGCGTTTAGTAAACCAGAGCCGTCTCAGTCCTGAATGCATAGTATTCATAAGTGGATTGGTCTCTGGTAAATAATTCAGGCGAAAAAACGGCTTAACGCATCACCCACCCGCCAAACATCTTCATACGTATTATACAGGGGTGTGGGCGCCAGCCGGATGCAGTCGGGTTCGCGCCAGTCGCCAATAATTCCCTGTTTGGTCAGGTAAGAAAACAGGTCTCTCCCACCCTTCCGAACCAGCAGCGACAACTGGCAACCCCGCTGATTGGGGTCATCGGGTGTCAGTATCTGCACCGCATCAAAGGGTGCCAATACGTATTCCAGATAACCTGTCAGTTGCTCACTTTTTTGCCGAAGTGCGGTCATTCCTGCTTCTTGGGTAATCTTCAGCGCAGTCCGGTGAAGGGCAAGCGCAGGAATGTTGGGCGTACTCAGTTGCCAGCCGTCTGCTCCCGGTGCTGGCAAGAATCCAGGGGCCATCTCGAAGCGTTTGTCTTCCCGGTAGCCCCACCATCCTGCCAGCCGGGGGAGATTACGGTCGTGGTGTTTCTGGTGAACAAATATACCCGAGACGGCACCCGGTCCACTATTGAGGTACTTATAGGAACACCACGTAGCAAAATCGACACCCCAGTCATGAAGCCGGAGGGGTACGTTACCAATGGCATGAGCCAGGTCGAAACCAACGGCAATGCCATACTGACGAGCCGTTTCGGCAATGGCCGCCATGTTGTAGACTTGGCCGGTATAATAGTTAAGGCCACTCATCCAGATCACCGCCAGTTCGTTGGCATGCTCGGCAATGGCCCGCTGAATATCGGTTGTGTGTATCAGGCCATCGTCGGGGTGGGCCTCAATTTCGATTAGTGCATCACGCAGGTTTAGCCCAGATGTTGGACAAATCCGGTGCTTCAGGTGTGTTTCTAAGGCATACTGGTCGGACGGAAAATCGCCTATAATGGTCAGTATCTTATACTTCCGGGCACCTGATCCAGACCCAGTGCGATTATCTAGGTGAGGTCGATAGAACGAAGCCAACAACAGGTGAATATTAACCGTCAGTGCATTCATGGGGCACACCTCCGCCGGTTCTGCGCCAAGTATATGGGACAAAGCCTCTTTGCACGTAGCATGATAGCCCAACCAGGTTTGGCCGGATTCCCCTTCGCTTATATCGTCTGACCGATCAAACCACCCTTCTACACCTAAATTCTGCCAGGTTGTCAATTCCTGCTCCAGCGCTGCCCGCGCCGATTTGGGCTGTAGTCCGAGCGAGTTGCCACATAGGTAAATTAGCGGCTGACCATCCCGCTGGGGAATGTGAAATCGGTCGCGAAAATGACGTATTGGGTCGTTGCGGTCGAGAGACTGCGCGAAAGAGAGCGTGTTTTCATACGTCATATGAGATGGATACAAAAGAGCGTAGTGTAGGATATTAACCACAAGAAAAAGCACTCACCATTTCTGTCAAGTGCCTGTTACGTACCAATTAAGCTTGCAGTAGTTGGAATTGACTTTACACAGTCAACTTAAAAAGCCTTTCGTTGTTCTGAATCTCCTGTTTTGGACTTTCTAATTTGCCATTTGCGGTTATAGTGTGATTACTGATTGACAGGTTAGACGTCAAAAAAAAGAATTGACTGACAACCGACGTCAAATCCGTATTTCGGTTCAAAAAGAGGAAGACTCTGTTTTTATGGACAATTTAGAAGGAATTGTTTTGGTAAATGCTTCTTGCCAAGCAAGTTCATAATAATCTTGTAGTCACGGCAAGCCTCATCTGTTTGGCCCAATTGCTTTTCTATAATGGCTCGCTGAAAATATAACTTCTCGCTGTAGGGATTGCGCCGAATCAGTTCACTCACATAATTAAGCCCCTGTTTATAGTTCTTTTCCTCTAAAGCGGTAATCAGATGAGTGGTATAATATTCATCATCTTTTACAGCTATTGACTGCCCGTATCCCACTACGACTATTTCATTCTTACTTAGTATAAAATCAGGTTTTACTTCCTCCACGCAGAAGTTCTTATCTCCCAACAAAAACGTAACAGGCAGTATAAGCATAATACTATCCGGGCCTGGTTGTTGGTAGGCCGGTAACCAGAGTTTCTCTGTTGCCTGAACCACTCGTTTCACTTCCCAGTCAACAGCTTTCCCTAACGAAGTAAGAATTGACACATTCGCCAGTTTTCCTGTTGGCGCCACCGTCAAAGATACCAGTGATGTACCCACTATCGCTTCTTGCTGGGCTTGGGCAGGGTAGCGCAGGTTTTGCATGAGCAGTTGTCCAAATCCCTGAGATGCTTTAACGATTCGATCGTCAGGAAATGCACGCAGGTGTCAATCCGGGCCGAAACAGCACTCGGTTTAAAACAGCCAAACAGCAATAAACTGCTGTAAAAAAATAGTCTAAGCGCCCCCATAAGGTCCAGGAAACAATACTTGCACGTTTCTCGAATTAGTCGCAAGAATCTGAAGTCAGGCAAACAAAAACGGATTAGGTAATCAATCTTCAGGCATAGGCTTTTAATCTGCATTCCTTTTTTGGTTGTGGTTCGCTCCTCATCGGGCACGAGATTTAAGCCGCTCCAATTAGCGACTGCTGAACGGCCTTATACACCTCGATCTGTCCTGATGGGTAAACGGCTGATTGTAAGCCACAATTCAATTTATTATCTTAGCCATCAAACACTTATCCGGATATAAACCGTGACTAAATTCGTGTACACCCAGCAAGATAAGTGGGTGCGGCTGGCTGTCCTG
>JAQBNX010000655.1 GCA_028288385.1 Spirosoma sp. | reverse complement strand
ATAGGACTCATACACTACGTTGATCCATACTTCATTTTAACGTAGCCTTGTTATCGGGTAGGAGCCGATTACACAATAGGGAAGCCGTATAATTTCAAATAAACCTATGAATAAAATTAACCCAACTAGCCGAAGGACCTTCGTATCGACAATGACCAAAGCTGCTGCTACGTCTATGTTCCTGGGTACCCCCGTCCTATCCCATGCCCATCCTGAACGTGTTAGCCAGCAAACCACGACGGTGCAACAGGTGATCGACCTGATTCTTGCCACTATACAGGGAGCCCCGTTCGCAAAGACCGTCGATACGTTAAAATCGGGTACACCTACTCAGAGGGTGACCGGTATTGTCTCGACCATGTTTGCCACGACGGACGTAATTCAACAGGCTATTGCCGCCGGTGCCAACTTCATTATTGTTCACGAACCAACTTTCTATAACCATACGGACGAAACAGACTGGTTGAAAAATGATCCTGTTTTTCGTCACAAACAGGATTTGCTAACCAAACACGGCATTGCAGTTTGGCGCTTTCACGACTACTGGCATGCGCATCGGCCCGACGGCATCCGAACCGGGGTCATGAAGTCATTAGAGTGGTCAAAATGGGTGGATCCAGCCAATCCGTCTGTCATTACGTTACCGCCTACTTCTCTACAGAAGATCATCGCGCATGCCAAAGCGAAGTTGGGCATTAAAATGGTACGGGTCATTGGCGATCCGGCGCAATCATGCCAACGTGTGTTGCTGTTACCGGGCGCAGCGGGTGGACGAAACCAGATTGCCGCTATTGAAAAGGCAAAACCAGATGTGGTCCTGTGCGGAGAAGTGAGTGAGTGGGAAACACCCGAGTATGTCAGGGATGCCCGTCGGCAGGGCCAAACCTTATCCTTAGTGATTCTGGGCCATATTATGAGCGAAGCCCCTGGTATGGAGTGGCTGGTGTCTTGGCTGCAACCCAAACTGCCCGGCATCAAGGTTTCCTACATTCCGTCGGTTAACCCGTTTTTATATATATGAACGGTTTTTCTACCTGGAGCTTTTTCTGATGCTTATGGCCGAGAAAGGCCCCACCGATCTCAACGCCTTAGTCATTGAATATCTGAAGATTGCCTATCAGGGGGCTGGTGGGCGCTGGTTAAAAGTCAATTCTTTAGGCCTAAACGAGTTCGGACGCTGATGGTAGTCGGCCTGATTACATTAGTAAGCCTCTATTTTGGTTGGATAACTGATTTTGCGGGTATCATGGAGTAGAACGTTCTCTTGATTTAAGTTCATTGGGGCAGTGTTATATCCGTCATTATGCAGTTTTTATTTTTTCTACAGCGTGTCGCTCCCCGGTTTAAGAAAGTTGGGATAGTACGCTTCTCCACCCTGTTGAATAGACTGCTTTCGTGTCTGTTGTGGGTTGCGGCTTTGCTGCTCTACTTAGGCATCAATACCCTGAAATGTCTCTGCTCCTAAAAGGCCTTACTTATTCCCTCCTTTGGTCTACGTTGGCCGTATTGTATCTGGCGCTCATAGACTACTCGATAAAAACAGACCCTGACTCGTGGTACCAGATCAGATAGACCGACTATATGCCAGTTTTACCACCTCACCAACGCTCTTTTGGGGAGGCTGCTTAAGTTCTTGGATTCTACTGAAAAAACGCTGCGCTTGTCCACCCTACGGCCCAGTTAACATTGTTATTCGCACCGCAACGGAGAGAGAACGCTTTAGGACTACTCATTGAAATGGGAAGTAGCGTTAAGCGGCTGGGCTCTGGCCCATTTGAGAGAACAAACAATTTAGATTAATCTGCGGACTATTTCTTTCTGAACCGGACTCATTGGGCCAGGATAGTTAGAGTCAATTATGATGAGATGAAAAGCTGCTATCCGCATTCCAGTTGTATTAAAGTCATTGGGAAAGACAATATAGAGACAGCAAACGGATCACCTTGCTCTTGACCCTTCCTTAACGCTCGACATCGACTATTTTCGATAGGTAGTGATAGCCTCCTCGTAGATGCGCACACCGGGAATCTCTCGCCGACCTTGAGCAATATCAGCCTTAATGGCGCCCTCATCTATGATCCAGTAGCCGTTCGGAACCTGGTTGCGATCGACGATTTCGAACGTCCACTTTAACTGTACACCCTTGGGTTTGGCAGGAGCATCAATCTGAGGAGTGAGCCACTTGGTGTCATCCCCCTGGGCCAGGGATGCCTGCACCTGTGCCTCCGCCAGATGGTGCTCTCGGACCCGCATCACCTCGCGGTTATAGTGCTCGACGGCATCCTTGAAGGGCTGCATGGCAGCCACAATGGGATCTGTCAGCTGTTTTTCGACTTCTATCCACTCGTGTTTCTGATGGTCGAGTTCCCGAGTGATTCTGAGTCGCTCGGCTGCCACGAGCTTAATTAGGTCATGGCCTTGGGCTACGTGCTGGATGAGCGTTTGCTGCTGTTCGGCTGTACCACAGACGGCGGGTTGTCGGCGTAGGAAGGCTACATACTCGGCCAGGGTAGACTGGAGTCGTTGACGCCCCGTCGAATCGGTCAAGGATAAATGAGTAGAACTGGTATTAGGATCTGAGAGCGTGGGGGTCGTCATAGAAGCTAAAACATTTGCTGGGCAAACATGTTGGCCAACGCTTAGGTGTTGTGCTACTGACCAGCATGACTAATCGGCGGCTAATGTATCAAAATAGCCTGGTTATCGAAACGAGTGTCAGCATCAATCAGGACGGCTACAAGCATATAACATGATATAAACGTGCGTTTGGAAGGGTAAGACCTACTCACACGTTTATATATTGGTAGAACCCCTCCCTTGCCCCATTCTTACTTTGATAAGTACCGCACTAGAAAAGCCCTAAAAAACTACGAAAGAGGTCTATCGAGAGGAAAACTTACTTGCCGGGATTCAGCCTCCTGGAAGCCTAAAACTAGGGTTGTCGGCGTTGTCGTAGCTGATTCGGCGAAAGCCTATGACTGGAATGAATTACAAAAACAGCGGTCACTAAATGGCG
>JAQBNX010000648.1 GCA_028288385.1 Spirosoma sp. | reverse complement strand
ATGAGACCGATATCTGTTTGCTTTTATCCGGACTTTTACGGCGACTAGGGTATCAGCCAACTTGTGCCCATTTTATTGAAGAAGGCCGCCAGTGTTTAAGTTCGCAACAGTTCGATGCTATCTTTTTGGATTTGAATCTTCCTGATGGCCTGGGTTTCGACTTGCTGCCAGCCATAAAAGAGAATCAGGCCAGTGCTAAAATAATAATGATCAGTGCCTTCGACGGCCAGGCAGAGCGCCGTCGGGCAACCGAACAGGGAGCCACTTATTTTATTGGAAAGCCATTCACGCGCCGGTCGGTGGAGATGGCTTTGCAAACTATTCAGGAATGAGTAATTTTGTTCGTACGGCTAAATTGACCACTACCTCTTTTTCGACGTTTTCACTTTTCGTGGTCAAACGCTGGCTGAACAAGCTCATTCTCCTACATGGAAAAAATTCTTATCATCGACGATAATAATGATATATGTCTGCTTCTAGAGCGTTTTTTAACGAAGCAGGGATATAAGACAGAATCAGTACAACGGGGTGAGGATGGGTTAGTTCTGCTTAGAAAAGAAGCATACGAGTTAGTCATCTGCGATTTCAAACTCCCTGATATTGATGGCCTGGAGATGCTGCGTCGCATCAAGGTTATGCACCCCAGTACGGCCGTTATCATCATCACTGGTTACTCAGACGTTCGGGTGGCAGTGCAGACGGTCAAGCACGGTGCCTATGATTACGTAACCAAGCCACTCTACCCCGACGAAATTCTTTATACAATCAAAGGAGCGCTCGAACGGCGCACCCAATCGCTGAGTCAAGCCGTTGGCTCGACTGCTGTATCTGGTTCAACCCAGTCGCCTAAGGCTAATACCGCCAAGACATCTCCAAAAACGCTGCTTACCCCCGATGGCAAGCGCTTTATATTCGGCAAAAGCCGCGTTGCCGACCAACTTCAAAAGCATATCGACCTGATCGCTCCGACGGATATGTCGGTCATTATTACGGGGGAAACTGGTACGGGTAAGGAGTTTGTAGCCAATGCCATACACCTGAAAAGCAAGCGGGCTGAAAAGCCATTCGTTGCCATCGACTGCGGAGCACTAAGTAAGGATTTGGCCGGCAGCGAACTGTTTGGCCATGTGAAAGGATCGTTCACGGGGGCCATGGCCGATAAAGCCGGTAGTTTTGAGTTCGCCAATGGGGGTACGCTTTTTTTAGATGAAATCGGAAACCTGTCCTACGATAACCAGATCAAACTACTGCGCGTGTTGCAGGAGCGTAAAATTCGGCGCATTGGCTCTAATAATGATATTCCGGTAGACGTTCGCATCATTGTTGCTACCAATGAAGATTTGCGCGATGCTGTTCGGCAGGGACGTTTTCGAGAGGATATATACCATCGGATCAACGAGTTCGAGATGCATCTGGCCCCGCTCCGGGAGCGTAAGGCCGACATCATGATTTTTGCCGAACATTTTTTGGAACTGGCTAATCAGCAACTGGAGAAAGACATTCGGGGGTTTGAAGATGAAGCCCGGGATAAATTAAAAGACTATTATTGGCACGGAAATCTGCGCGAGCTTCATAACGTAGTGAAACGGGCTGTTTTGCTCACGCAGGGCGATTATATTGAGGCCGATGTATTACCCCACGAGATTTTGTCGCCACAATATCTGACTTCGGTTGAAGCAACATCCGACGTTCAGGTTACGTATGACCCCAACCGGCCGGGAATGCCTGTCATCAGCCAGTCGGCCGCTAATCTAAAGTCCGTATCGGAAAGCGCTGAGCGGGCCGCTATTTTAAAAGTCTTGGAAAAAACCGGCTACAATAAGACAAAAGCCGCCGAAGTGCTTAACATCGATCGTAAGACGCTCTACAATAAGCTTAAAGCCTACGACATTCATCTTTAATTTTGTAGTAATTTTATAGAAGCGCGATTGTATTGAATAGCCGTTATCAACGTGCTTTCAATACAATCGCGCTTCTGTTTATTTGCTGCGTTTTAATTGAAACTATAGCCGATTGATACCAGGCCAACTGCGTTCTTAGCGTTACCAAGTAAGGTTTGAGCAGCTCCACTGTTGGCAATTCGCTGAAATCCCTGTTCGTAACGGGTACCAATAAACGCTTTGCCAAAGTAGATATTGAGGCCTCCCGCTAATCCATAGTCCACATTGTTAAAATTGTCGCGAACGATGGCTCCCCGGCCCGAACCAAAATCGCCGTTCGAGGTCAGATTCGAGTTGAGCAGATATGATACGTAGGGGCCTGCCTGTATTTCAACAAACTCACCAATTTTAAACGTAGCCAGCACGGGCAATTCAGCATAATTGAGCTTGAACGTATTGTTGCCGGTGAAACCTACCACGTTGTAATTGGCTGAAGCGCCTTTTGTAATATACAGCAACTCGGGCTGAATGGCAAAAAACTCACCTGCCGGAATTTGAGAGAACACACCCGCGTGGAAGCCGATTCGTTGCTTCTTATCATTGGCTCCCTGGGTGTTGTAGAACAGCGAACTCGCACTTAACCCACCTTTCAGACCAACTCGTGCGCGCCCCTGGGCAACGGCGTTGGAGGTACTCATTAGTGTTGCTCCAGCTAATAAAACGGCCGCAGCTAATCCAGTTCTTATTGACTTTTTCATACAATTACGTAATTCAAGTGTACATGGAATAAGTTTCCTTGTATTTAGCCTAATAGGTTAATTTCGTGCCAGAAATGCTCAAACAACTTAATTTTGGCCTATCAACTTGCATTTTACTACGTTAGAGTAATTTTCTAAAATCTTTGTCAGTTAAAATTTAGCACGAACTGCGTAAAAATTTCCCCATTTTGTAGAACCAGCCATTCACTACAGGGTACTGTAATCATAGCGCCAAACTGCC
>JAQBNX010000639.1 GCA_028288385.1 Spirosoma sp. | reverse complement strand
GGCATAAAATTCTCCCTACAGTGCGGGCAATGCTCATGCATTTGGTCGAAGTGCCGACTGAAAGCACTCTTGGTAACAAAGAAATCTCCTGTATGGCAACGGGGACATTTATTAAACAAAATACTGTAGAAGCGGCTATTGGAAGACATGGTTATCAGCTTAGTTAAATTGGCAAAACAGCCTGTTAATCCTTCTTAATCTGGCACTAATTACCTGACAAAAGTAGGATTACGTAAGTACTGATACTAACACAGACAAAGGCATGTATGGCACAAATCAACGATGCAGCGCATGTTGCTGCCGAAACTCGATGGGTGTGCGACCAGCATACTTTTTAAAGAAGCGAACAAAATACGATGGATCATCGAAACCGAGTTGAAAGCCCACTTCTTTCACCGATTGAGAAGTATGAATGAGCAGCCGTTTAGCTTCAATGAGTAACCGTTCATGCAGGAGCTGGCTGGCCGTTTTTCCCAGGACTTTTTGACAGATATGATTAAGATGGTTTGGTGTAAGACCCATCTGAGCGGCATACTCACTAACGAGACGAACCTGAATAAACTGTTCTTCCAGCAAGTCTTCAAACTGACGGATTCTGTCATAGAAATGGGAAGCGGATTGAGTCAGTTGCTGGTCATAGAGTCGGTTTGCCGACTCCAGGAGAATGTGTACGAACGACAAAAACACCTCTGCCCTATTGATCTGGTGTTGTTCATACTCCTGATAGGCGTAGGCAAACAAATCGGTAAATAAGGCTTGTTGCTGCGTTACTTCCAGCAAGGGAAGGTATTGATGGGAGTGATAAAAGGGGTATTGATGCAGTCGGTTTCCCAAGCGGGTACGCAGGAAGTCAGGCTCTAAAAAGAGGTTAAAACCCGCTGTACCTGTCGCTAACTCCCAACTATGCACCTGTCCGGGCGTCAGGAAGTAGAGTTGATGGGGTCCAACAGAATAAGTCTTAAAATCGATGGTATGACTGCCGCTGCCCTGGCTAATCCACATGACTAAGTAAAAAGTATGGGAGTGGGATTGGTCGATGCCCTTAAAGTCTTTGACTAGCTTCTCCAGAGGGGTCATGTAGAAAAGCGCTTCAGGCTCATGAAGCGGGAAGGACCGCAGGTTGTAAACGGGTACGGTTGTGGGCATACAAGGGAGGGATGAATCAGTAATGTAATTTCCTACCAGTGCCGTAAAGACGCCGATATACGTTTAATTCTTTAAACCAATTACTCCACTATTTTTCAGAAGCCTGAACTAACTGCACGGGCCCCAATAATCCTGACTTTTGCAATTGCCAGTCTGGCCGGATGGTGACGTTCGTTTTGGTCAGGCGTTTATCTTTAGCTTTGTCGCGGTCGCCAATGAGCCGGTTTCGCCAGGAGTTTACTACGTCTATTTCCAGTTGATTACCCGTTGGTTTTAGATACTTTCCCACGGCCACGCGGAATGGCGGTGCCCAAACAATCCCCAAAAGTGAGAACAGGAAGCGCATCAAAGTACTAATGATTAATAACGGGTTGAATACTTGAAACTGAGCCAAACACTACGTTAACTATGTTTTTCTGTCTCCCAATTGGGCCTAGGTAGCGGAACTAACAAACCTGAACGACGTCAATTTTTAGCAGTGCCCCGAGTTTTTTGAGTTTAGTGCCAATGTGACCAATGCCGACGGCGCAATGATGAGCCGGGCCGTGGCTATTCCAGTTTTGGACAAACTGACGGGCACCCAGCGAGAACCGGTAGCGACTGTTGGTGTTGCCTATTTCCAGTACCGGGCCCGGCACCGATTCACCCTCGGCCACCAGGAGCATCAGTTTCCCCAGTCCCGTTTCAACAACCGACAGCAACGTAACGGGACCGTTCTTTACCGACATCTCGACCGAAACACCCCTACCTACTTTGCCATGATACACCTGCAAGGGTCTCACTTTGGTCCGTCCTTCGGCTATTCCAATATGCCCAGGCCCGTCATGACCCATCAGAACAACGTTGTTGATGTAATCCATGGCGTAGTATTCGGTGAACGATCCTCCCGCCCCGAAACTGTCCATGATTTTCATGGCCTGGGCATTTTTAACCTCATACTCTCCCGCCACGGGTATATGCCGGGCTGTCAACAGGGATGTCCCTAAGATTATTGAACTCATCGTGTCTTCATTGGCTGCGTTACCGGTCCCTTTGTAATAATAGGCCAGCGATCCCAGGCCATTTTGTTGCACCAGCCGATCGAGGGCGACGGAGGTGCGGGCGGCCCGGTCCAGTTCGTCGGGCAGGCAGTCGGGTTGTAGGTCAAACTCCCGTTGAAATAAAGCCAGTCGTTGTTGTCGTTCGTCGGGTGTTACAGCCGCACACAGGGCCGACAATTCGTCCACTTCAATGAGTTTCATGTAGCCACCGAACGTAGCGGTCTGAAGCGTGAGGTCAGTATAAATGTCAAGCATTCCCCCGTAATAATGGCCCATCAGGCCCAGGCAATTATGGGCCATGGTATGCGCTACGCGGGCGGCATCGACCCAGTCGCGCAATTCCTGCACCACCACAGGGTCATTGCGCAACATACCCGTGACCTGATAAAAGGAAATTCCCGACCGTTTAAACACATTAGCAATTTCCGGCATGGGGCAGGCGGAACAATACGCCAGCCATTCGCCGGTCATTTGGGTACGGTCGCCCAGTTGGTTGAACCAGGCATAATCAATGGCCGGTTCGGGCGAGAGGTTAAGTACCACCACCGGCACACCGGCTCGTTGTATGACGGGCAGCACCGTTGCCGATAGAGCATACGTAGTAACGTAGAGAAATAACAGATCGACATCAGCCTGTCTGAACTGGTGTCCTGCATCAATGGCTTTTTCGGGTGTATCAACCAGGCCCAGGTTAACAATTTGAGCGCCGAAGCTGGTGAGTTGCTGGTCTACTTCCTCTAGGTAACCCGTTAAGCGTTCTTCGAGACCGTCAAATTGCGGCCAGTACGTATCCAGCCCAATTCCGAATAAGCCAATTTTTAAGGAGTAGTCCATGCGTCCAGAATCACAAGTAATAGCATTGTCTGTTAAATAGCCACTGATAAAGCAATTATACCGTATAATTTATTCGTATTGGACGGAAGCCCATGGCAGGAATACCGGTTGCTTATTTAAGCCTTTGAGATTATTAACAAGCTGGCATTCTGTTGTTTAACCAAAATTATCCTCATTACAATGTCCGGTATTTTAATCAGCACCTCCCCTAATTTTAACTAAATGTGTTTAAGGTAGAATGAAAATGAGTTTGTCTGAAGGAGCTAACAATAATCATTTTAGGGCTGATCAGCATCAGGAGGCATCCAGGGTCTGGGCGTTTATTTTGTGTCATAATTAAAACGCACGAAAATCATGGCAACCCTTGCTCACTCAACCTCCAGTTATTTCAGTGCTTCAAACAGTGTATGGTTAACTGCTTATATGAATTACGTCACTAAAGCTGAATTTAACCGCATTGGCTGGGCTGCTACGGCCATCGCTATTCAAGGCTGTCTTCTGTCGGCGGTACTGTTGCTGGTGT
>JAQBNX010000600.1 GCA_028288385.1 Spirosoma sp. | reverse complement strand
ATACATACACTGAATGCTGATTGATCTTCGTAGCGACACTGTTACGCAACCTACACCCGCCATGCGCGAGGCTATGTTCCAGGCTCCGCTGGGCGACGACGTGCTGGGCGACGACCCGACCGTCAATGCACTGGAAGCCAAAGCGGCCACCTTGTTTGGGATGGAAGCCTCCCTGTTCTGCGCATCGGGCACCATGACCAACCAACTTGCCATTCGTACGCTCACGCGCCCGGGCGACGACGTAATCTGCGATTACCTCTCGCACGTGTATCAATATGAAGGTGGGGGCATTTCCGTCAATGCACTGGCCTCGGTGAGTCTGGCTCACGGCCAGCGCGGCAAACTAACGCCCGACTTAATCCGCGAATACATTTACAGTCCAACTGACCCCCACAAGCCCTTATCGCGGCTGGTAGTTCTGGAAAACACGGTCAACAAAGGAGGAGGATGTTATTATACTGTACCGGAGATTGCGGCCATCCGGCGAGTTTGCGACGAGTATAACCTGTTGCTACACCTTGATGGAGCGCGGTTGTTCAATGCCCTTGTCGAAACCGGCGATCCGATCGAAGCCTACGGTCAGTTGTTCGACTCCATCAGCATTTGTCTGTCCAAAGGGTTAGGTTGCCCGGTGGGCTCGCTGCTGCTGGGTCGGGCCGACATGATCCGGCAGGCCCGGCGCTACCGCAAGCTGATGGGTGGTGGCTGGCGGCAGGCTGGTTTCCTCGCAGCAGCGGGCATTTATGCCCTCGATCATCACATTGATCGACTGAAAAAGGACCATGCCCGCGCCCGAAAAATTGGTGCCATGCTGGAGCACCTGCCGGAAGTAGAGGAAATCCTGCCAATCGACACGAATATCGTCATTTTCAGACTTCCCGAAACCCTTTTAGCCGCTGACTACGTTGCTCAGTTAGAAACCAAAGGCATCCGGGGTATTTCGTTCGGCAAGCATCTGGTGCGCTTCGTAACGCATCTGGACTTCACAGACGAGATGCTGACGGAGATGGAAACAAAATTGCAGTCAGTAGTCGTCAGTTAATAGTCGTCAGTAGGCGGGGTTGCTTATGACTACTGACTAATCACGACTTATTATGCATATTCAAACCAGACCATTACAAAAAGACGATTATCATGACCTCAAAGAGGCCATGATTGAGGTATACAGCGGCATTGGGGGCGATTACTGGGAGAAAAGTAAAATCACCAAACTCCTTAATATTTTTCCTGAGGGGCAGTTTTGCGTGGAGGTCGATGGCAAAGTGGTGGCCTGTGCGCTGGCCATCCGGGTTAAGTATGACCAGTTTGGCGACAATCATACGTACGCTGAGATTACTGGCGGCTATACATTCAAAACCCATAGCGACGAAGGCGATTACCTGTACGGCATTGAGGTATTTGTGCATCCCGATTACCGCGATCTGCGGCTCGGCCGACGCCTGTATGATGCCCGGAAAGAACTATGCGAAACCCTGAACCTAAAGGGTATTCTGGCGGGCGGTCGCATTCCGAACTATAATAAATATGCCAGCGAGCTATCACCCCGCGAATACATTGCCAAGGTAAAGCAAAAGGAGATTTACGACCCAACGCTCACCTTTCAGATTTCGAATGACTTCCACGTCAGGAAGGTGCTGCGGGGCTATCTGCCCGGCGACACTGAGTCAAAGGAGTACGCTACGCTGCTGGAGTGGATCAACATTTACTACGTTGCCGAAAAAGACAAACGTCCGCATACCGACTCCATTATCCGGCTGGGCGTAATCCAGTGGCAAATGCGCCTGTTCAAAAATCTGGATTCGTTCCTGGATCAGGTCGAGTTCTTCGCCAACGCTGTCAGCGACTACCGGGCCGATTTTATGGTGTTGCCTGAATTCTTCAATACGCCCCTGATGGCCGACTTTAACGACCTGCCCGAGCCGGTGGCCATTCGCAAGCTGGCTTCCTTCACGGAGTCGGTGCGGGAAAAACTCTGCGAACTGGCCATTTCTTACAACGTCAACATTGTGGGAGGCAGCATGCCCCTGGTTGATGAGGATGGCAAACTATATAACGTAGCATACCTATGCCGTCGCGATGGCTCATACGAAGAATACCGTAAGGTTCACATTACGCCAAACGAGGTGCGGCACTACGGTATGGTGGGTGGCAATGAAATTCGGGCTTTCGACACCGACTGCGGCAAGATTGGTATGCTGATCTGCTACGATGTCGAGTTTCCCGAGCTGGGCCGAATTCTGGGTCAGCAGGGAATGCAGATTCTGTTTGTGCCGTTCCTGACCGACACCCAGAATGGCTACTCCCGGGTGCGGCACTGCGCGCAGGCCCGCGCCATCGAAAACGAGTGCTACGTGGCCATTTCGGGCTGCGTTGGCAACCTGCCGAAGGTGCACAATATGGATATCAACTTCGCCCAGTCGGCGGTATTTACGCCCTCCGATTTCCAATTCCCGACCAACGCCGTGAAGGCCGAAGCTACGCCCAATACCGAGATGGTGCTCATTGCCGACGTAGACCTGAGCCTGCTGAAGGAACTTCATGAACACGGCTCGGTGCAGGTGCTCAAAGACCGCCGGACCGACCTGTATGACGTAACGCTGAAAAAGGCGGGCCGGAAAGCCCTGAAGCAACGCAAGGCCTCCGCCGACAACGATCCGGAAGAGGTAGCGCCCCTGATTGTAGTGGCAGATTAAGGTAGATTGCTATACGTTCAAACGATAGTCCAACATAAAAAAGCCCGGCTGCTCAGCCGGGCTTTTTTATGATGGACTATCGTCAATCGACTTTCATTGGCGGGCCAACGACCTGCATATCATGGTCGGCAAAGAGTTTGGCCAGTTCTTCTTTCGACGGTTCATGCGTTAAGGCCGCCATTGTTACAAAAAACTCTTCCAGCTTACCGGCCGGCTGAACGAGTACAGTCGTACGGCCTCGTTCGCTAACTTGTGTCCAGGCATGAGGAACCTAACGGGGCAGAAAAATAGTGTCCCCGGCTTTGAGTTGATGCTTATCCTGACCGACCTGAAAATGATACTCACCCTCCAGAATATGAAAAACTTCATCCTGCGATGGGTGTACATGCAAGGGGGTCCCGCGCTTGGGTGATAAGCCGGTTTGTTCAAATATGGCCAGATCGCCGTTGGTGTCTTTGCCCGACACTTTGACATCCTGAATATTTGAGTTAACCCCTTTCAGTTGGATGTGTCCGTGGTAGCGCCCTTCACCGGCTTTTATGACGAAGCCTTTGGAGTCCCGGTCGGTGTAGGGAGGAGCATGGTCTATTGCAGGCAATGGGGCAACCGCCAGGGTTGCCCGAATAAAGTGTCGACGTTTCATGGGAAGCTGGTTTAGACATTCGGTCTCTGCTTGCGAAGAGACGGCGTCAAGGTACAAATCCGCATTACACAGGCTTCTCTACTTTTATTAAACGGACGCTACGTTCGGGATTCTGAGTTTCAAGGCAAATCAGTATCCTAAGTCCTGCGAAACTCGTAGCGGTATGTGTTTGTCCGAGTCGAATTGCTCGTACCGGTATTCGACGATGTCCGTTTTCTCGTTATTGGGCCTGTGGTACGTACTGTCACCCTCAAAGAAGCGTCGTTTGCTGTCAGTAATTGATTGACGACCAAATGAATCCAGCTTTGTCATGTCAATTTCCACTTTATTTCTCCTATCAATTGTGTATTGACGCACTTCCCGAATCAAGCGATTATGTTTATCGTAGAAATACCGGACTGTATCCGGTCCGGCTGGAATATAGAACTGGCCCAGGTACATAAAGTCAAACCAGGCCAGCGATCGTCGGCCTAGCGAGTCGTACATAAAGCGCTGCGAGTAATAGTCCATTGTATCAGACGGTGCATTGCCCATTACATGCAGTCGATAATGCCGTTCTACGCGGCCCGATCGGTCGTGCTCCCACCAGTCGATGTTCGTTTGTTGTGTCTTAACATATTGATCAAGCTTTGGATTACTGTAGGCTTGCCGGGTTATGATTGTATCGCCAAGAGTGGTGTAGGCAAAAGACCGCCAGACAGTACCAGTTGTTTTCTGGCGACTGCGTGTATAAAAATGGGTAAACGTTTGTTTATCAGCCACCATCTTTCCGGCTCTATCAAAGGTGCGCCGTATGGTATCGACATTCATTTCGCCACTTGGCTCACTGTCACTGCAATTGTAATGAATCGTCAGCGTGTTTTTAGCGCCGTCATAGTGGTTCAATGTTTTATAGCTGGAATAACCAAAAACGAACGTTTCAAGCATGCGTCCCTGCTTGTCATACAGCGTAGTTTGCCAGTGATAGCCGTTGACCCAAGTCGTGCCAATACAGGCAATCTGACTAACGGGAGTTTCAATCCGGGGAATTGCCCGGTCTAGTGTCCATTCCTTATCCTTCCCAAAGCAGCCATACAATATAGTCGCCATGAAAAATAATGCCAACAGACGTTGTATCATTCCTTTAGTTTTTATTTACTTCACCACCTGCCAGACCTCCAGAGGCCGGTCGGTGCTCATGATGTCGGCACCGTTTTCGGCAAATTTTTTATACACCTGGTCACCTTTGGCAGCGGCCTGTTTATCCAAGTTCCCGAGTGTGCCGAGGATGCAGGCAATGCCCTTCTGGTGCAGAAATTGATAGAGACTGGCATCGGGTTCGGTAACACCCACAAAGGCCACCATGCGGTTATCCGGAACACCAAGTTCATGCAGCCGGTCGTATTCAGCGCGGTTTCTAATCGTGACCGAGATCATCAGGTTTGGGTCGAGCCGGTTTACTTTGACCGCGTCCGCTGCGTTGTACGTAATAACAGCGGCATAGTTGCCCACGCCGGTTTTGTGAATCATGTCCACCACCTTCTCAAACGATACATTACGCTTTACGTCGAGCGTAAACGTTACGGGGCCGCGTTCGGACATGTTTTTGCCCCACCGCAGGACTTCTTCCAGCGTTGGAATCTTATATGGCGTTACGTTCCCCAGATTGTCTTCCAGCCGATACTGCTGGGTTTCGGTGTAGGTTTTGTCAATGAGTTTGCCGGTGCCAGTGGTGGTGCGGTCAAGGGTGGCGTCGTGCATCATCACCATCACGCTGTCTTTGGTCAGGTCTATGTCACACTCGATGATGACGGGCCGCGAGGGTGTACCGATGTTTTTAGCCAGATAGGCAAACGATTCAAGGCAGTTTTCGGGATAACCTTTGAGGTCGCCCCCACCCCTATGTACTGAAATTT
>JAQBNX010000589.1 GCA_028288385.1 Spirosoma sp. | reverse complement strand
CTCATTTATGAATCACCATCGATCAGTCCTAAAATCGTTTCTGCTTTCCCTCCTTATTGTTCTCGGAACCGTAGTTTTTGCTCAATCCGCCAAAAGAGAATTTTACGAAATCAGAATTTATACCATTAGTAACCCGGCCCAGGAACAAGGCTTAGACGCCTATTTGAAGGATGCTTATATTCCGGCCATGCATCGGCAGGGCATTAAAACGATCGGGGTTTTCAAACCCCGATCAACAACCGACGACGCGGGCAAAAAAGTGTATGTTTTCACGCCACTCAAGTCGCAAAGCCAGGTATTGGCTATCACCAAAAGACTGGATGCCGATGCCACCTATCAACAGGCAGGCAGTGCTTATATCAACGCAAAATTTGATAATAAGCCCTATGACCGCTTTGAGTCTATCATGTTACTTGCTTTTAGCGAAGCCCCGCAGCTGATGCTGCCCAATCTTACTGAACCCAAAAGCGATCGTATCTATGAGTTACGCAGCTACGAAGGACCCACCGAAAAATATTATCTGAATAAGGTGAAAATGTTCAACACGGGTGGCGAAGTAGCCCTTTTCAAAAGGTTGAATTTCAATGCGGTATTTTATGGCGAAGTGATCACGGGCAGCCACATGCCCAACCTGATGTACATGACCACCTTCGCCAACCAGGCTGATCGCGATGCCCATTGGAAAGCCTTTGTCGATTCACCGGAATGGAAAGCCCTAACAGCCGACGAACAATACAAAAACAACACGTCTAAAAATACGCAGTACTTCCTGTATCCTGCCGATTATTCGGATATTTGAGCAAGCCTTTTTTAGACGTCGTCAGCCAAACCAGGACAGAGAGGGCCGGACCATCCCTAGGGTGAAAAGAGAAAGCTTTAGCCACTCTCTCTTTTGGCTCGTTTTCTTGCTGGGTTTGACTGGGTAGCTTACGGACGTAAACGCGAATTAATGACCAATACTTTTTCCCAGATCTTCTTATTTTGGGTAATAAACCGTTGATGAACCGGATGAATCGAGTAGCGCTTAATTTCTTCCTCGTTGCGGTAGGTGCAGTAATGCATCACATCATATTCGGGTGGTTGACTTAGGTCTGCCAGCACAGTAGCACCTGCTTGATAGGACAAGATATAGGGGATACTATCTTTTAAGCTGGCAAAGCCTTGCATGTGCTGCTGGATGGCTAGTGGGGTAGTACCCGGTTTAAATTTAAAACAAACGATCCGTTGAATGGTGGCTTCTTGGGGTAGCCCAGCCGAGGAGTTCGAGCGAAAGCCTTTGGGATAACAGGCCCAGAGTAGCCAAGTGCAAAGACAAAGAATAAGTAGGGTTCTCATTAGCGGTAGGGTTCACCTCGCTAAGCAAAGCGGCTAGCTATAATACTGCTTATGGGGAAGGCTACAGGAGAGCGAGGGTTATTGACCCCTATAAGGGCTGAGCCGATCCTGAACCGGCCAAAGGGAGGTCCTGCTGAAGAGTAATTAATATATTCAATGAAGTACGTCCGTATTTAGCTTTTCAAATAGGGCTTCATTCGTTCTGTGAATAAAATAGCTACTTGCTGGACGGTCAGCATCTGGTTAGCCAAAAGCTTTTTCCGGGCCTATAATCCAGTTTGTACTGCTCCATGTACTTTTCCGCAGAACTACCCAATGGGGTACGCCCGGCTGAAACACAACATCGAAGAAGTAGGTTATTTAGAAGAGTTCCTGCTCAGGCTATACCAGGAATCAATCAGCGTAATATCTTTTGCTGACTAAGTAAAGGGTATATTAAGCAATGACCTGAACCTGGCTCTTTTCATACAGATTAATCCAATCCCTGCGGAGGATCGAATAGATATACTCGTCTTCAAACTCGCCCTGCTCATTGATCCCCGACTCTCGGGAGATACCTTCAAACTGAAAACCAACCGTTTTCTCAATCGAGCGTTTGGAGGATTGATTGGAAACCAGGCAGCCCGTGGCCACTCGATTCAGTTGGAGTAACTCAAAGGCTAAGTAAAACAGATGAGGCTTGCTGCGGGGCGTCACTCCTCGACCACGCATGTGTTCAAACACATCCGCTCCGGTGGAGCCACTCCGCTCTTGCCAACTGTCGATACTCAGTAGACTCATGCCCGCTAGTTGGTCATCCAGCATGGAGTAGAATCCGTAATTGACCTGGCGGCCCTTCTCATATTTAGGTAGGTAGTGTTGAAACATCTCGTCCAGCATTGGCTTAGAGTCAGGAAAGCCTTGAAACAAGTCATACACTTGGCTAAGGTTATCCTCAGTAATGATATGTAGCGTGATGGAATCAGCGTACAATGTCTTAAACATGAGTTATAAAACAGATCTAGAAGATATACAAATGTCTGATATACAGTTAATTCGCATATTTCTCATAAATAAGCTCATAAAAATTATTCTTCGTGCGGATGCTTCAGGTAATGCTCTTCGGCCAACTTCCCTCCTTGACTGGCTATCCCCAGTTCAATCTGCTGCCAAATATCCTTTGGTAAGTCCATACCCGAAATGGCATCTCGTAAGGGCCATAGCAGCATAAATAGAGCCCAAGGGGTGACTAGTAAGCCAATCAAGCCCCAGAACGCAGCGCCACCAGCCATCTGAGCGGTAAACCAGCGTTGCTCCCCCATTGTAATGACCAGGCCAGACGCATCTTTTGCTGGCCTGGTAATGGTCACACTAAGGGCATGATGGATCTTTTCAACGACGTCGCCTTGGCCAATCTGCACAATATAGGTTTCGTCTTTACCTAGTTTTTGGGCTTGCAGATTGGCCTGGGGATCAAAGTAACCGACGAGATAATCAGCTAGCTCATTAGCCGAAAGTGTCCCTTGATAAATCTTTTGTTGCATGGTAGTTGATGTTGGGGTTATTTCTTGTTGTATGCTCAATGCTATGGTAAGCGGTGTCTGTGACGCTGTTACTGTAGTTGGGGATCACACCCGTGTATTACACTGATATAACTATACACTGGTTGTGTCAAGCTAATACAGTGTAATACAGAATCAGGTGTTCTAGAAAGGCCAGCTATAAGGCAGGCTGTATAATGTTTCTTAAAAAAGAGTTTATCGAATAAAAAGGACTTGCTCCCTTTTACTGAACATTACGTAAAGATTAATTAAATCTTGACCCCTAAAAGGAAGCTTGTTCATTTTGCCTTAACTAGGCTTTATAGACAATAGGCTTGGCAAATTTGTCAGGCTTTCTGGTGTGAATGCCATAAAGCGGTAGCTCCTTATCCCACCCTTATTCTGGTATATTTGTTGGCCATACACGCCGAAAATGGCTTGATCGCTGTCGCAAACAGCGGGCCAAATCTGACTTCCCTTTTACCTATACCCTATGACAAGCAGAGCGCCCATTGTGGTGATTGAAGATGATGAGGATGATCAATTCTTCATTCAGGAAGGCATTAAACGTTTGGACATTAGGAATCCCCTCGTTTTTTTCAGCAATGGCGTGGAGGCCATGGCGAATTTAGTGGCTGCTCAGGAATCTCCCTTAGTGATTCTATGTGATGTCAATATGCCGAGCATGAATGGCATTGAACTTCGCCAGCTTATTGATTTAAACGAATACCTGAAAATGAAATGTATCCCTTTCGTTTTCTTAACCACGGCCGCCGATCAGGGACTGGTCAATATGGCTTATCACATGACCATTCAGGGGTACTTTAAAAAAGAGAGAACCATTGGGGGCTTGACAGAACAGATGCGTTCGATCCTTGACTATTGGGATAAATGTTTACATCCTAATTCTCATTATGATTAGTCAATGGATCCGCTCCTACCTGAAATAGTTGAGGTTTTCGCCCGGCTAGCGGCCATCCAGCTTAGCGCTTACCAGGGTCGATGGGTAGCTTGCAACCTATAATAGGAAGCAAGTAAGTGGACGGGCTTCCGGCGTATTGGCGTCAATAGAAGGACAGTTGGGGACTAATTTAGGCGTTTGGCGAGAACGCCTAAATTATGCACTAGTTTACCCAGGATTTTGCTCCATTGATGCAGAGTTGTTGGCTAAGAATGCGGCGCTGAAGCTCGTTTCTCATTCATCATCACAATGAGAATGCCTTCAGGCTGCACATGATTTAAACTAACTTGATCAGTTTAAAATGGCGTTAAGCCCATAACCCCAGCACCCCAGAAAAGCATTTAATATTCTGATTATAAGGATTTTAATTATAATTGATGCCCAATAGATCGGCTATATTAGTAGGGTTTATAGCGGCCAAGTTCTTGCTGCAATATGTCCTTATCCTTCCTGAGTATGATTTACAGCGGGATGAGTATCTTCATCTGGATCAGGCAAAGCATCTTGCCTGGGGGTATTTGTCGGTTCCACCCCTCACATCCTGGTTCGCTCTGATCATCAGCTGGCTGGGTAACGCTGATTTCTTCGTGCGATTTTTTCCCGCCTGCTTTGGTGCTTTGACAATCCTAATCGTTTGGAAAACGGTCGAAGCGTTGAAGGGTAGCCTGTTCGCGGGTGTACTGGCGGCTATGTGTCTGCTGTTTTCCGTTTTGTTACGATTAAACCAGCTGTTTCAGCCTAACTCCCTGGATGTCCTATGCTGGACAAGCCTGTATTTTGTTGCCATTAAATATATCCAGTCCAAAGACAAGCGATGGCTTTACACGTTTGCGGCTATGTTTGCGGTTGGGTTTCTCAATAAATACAATATTGTTTTTCTGTTGATCGGCTTTCTCCCAGCCCTAGCCCTGACCCAACAGCGAAAGCTTTTAATGAACCGCCATGTTTACCTGGCTTTGCTGGTAAGCCTTTTACTCATTTCACCTAATCTGATCTGGCAATATCAACAGGGATTTCCGGTCTTTCACCATATGAAACTATTGGCCCAGACCCAGTTGAGCCATGTAAACCGGGCTGACTTTCTGAAGGAACAACTCCTTTTTTTTATGGGCTCCTGGGTAGTGATTGTCTCGGGCTTATACGGACTGCTGTTTTATAAGCCGTTCCTGGCCTACCGGTCTTTCTTGTTTGCCCTGATTTTTACCCTGGCGACTTTTACCCTATTGAGAGCCAAAGGCTATTATGCT
>JAQBNX010000710.1 GCA_028288385.1 Spirosoma sp. | reverse complement strand
AGTAAAGCGTTATAAGCCTGACTTTTAACTGGTTAGGTGGGTTGACGCTATACACAAATGATTCTACATAAGGCCGACGACGCAGGGCTTCGGCCAGGGCAATCACGATAAAAATTAGCCCAATCAGGATGTGAAGCAGGTGGAGGCCAGAGATAATATAGACAAAACTACCGGATGGGTTGCCCGACAGACTAATACCAGACTGGATCATCTGCCGCCAGCCCCAGGCCTGCAACATGATAAACAACGTACCCAGCGCCAACGTCGTACCCAGGTTGCTGCGGTAGCTATCAAAACGCTCATGCCGGAACGCCTGGTGGGCATTGTTTAAGGTGAGGCTACTTAAAATAATGGCTACTGTGCTAATCAGAAACACATTTGGCAGTTCTACGTCGGTCCAGTCCGGCCCGGTTCGGCGAATAGCATAAGCGGTTAGGAGGATTGTAAACAGCATGACGCTGCTGGCAATACCTAACCAGACCATAAAGCCGAACGGCTCCCGCCGTCTCGTGACAAAATTGCGCATGTTGGTCAATACTCGATAGCCGTTAGTTTTTGTAACCAGCCTCGCGATGGCTGCTATCGACTACAATCTTCCTTGCCAAACGCGGTAATGTCCAAATTGGTTTGGGAGGTTAACGGACGCGTTAAAAATACCATAGAGGGTTGAACCAGAGCCGCTCATACTCGCATATACAGCACCCATTTTATACAGCTGCTGCTTTATTGAGGACAGAACCGGGTATTTTGGAAATAGGCTATTTTCAAAATCGTTCAGAATCGTTGAGCACCAGGTGTTAATGGGTGACTTTAGGTCAGCGCATAGTTCTGTCTCGGGTCGACGTGGATGGATGGCAGCGTAGGCTTCGGCAGTTGATATGGCTATATTCGGATACACTAACAGCAGGTAATATCCTCCTAAGTCAAGCGCAATATCCTCAAATACCTCCCCTTTTTCGAGGCAGTACCTGGGGCGGTTCTGAACAAAGAATGCGCAGTCGCTGCCTAACCGCCGGGCATAATTTTCCAACGACGCTACGTCCAGAGTGAGGTTAAACCGATCGTTCAACAGCTTAAGGGTGAAAGCCGCATCTGCCGACCCTCCACCCAGTCCTGCCCCTATGGGTACCAGCTTATGCAGGTGCAGTTGAACGGGTGGTAGATTGAAATCGGCGGCCAGGAGTTTGTATGCCCGAATGCACAGGTTCGTTTCAGGTGCACCAGGAATGGGAAGGCCACTGCTGCTAAACTTAAATGTGCTGGTGGGAATTACTTCCAGCACATCGCTCCAGCCAACCGGGTAAAAACAAGACTGAAGGCTATGAAAACCATCCGGTCTCTTCTCGATAATACGCAGACCAAGGTTGATTTTTGCACTGGGAAAGGTAAGCATTGAAAATATGGGGATTGATTAGCCTGGATTGACAAAACCTAATTCAAAGGTGCGGTCTACACTGCTGGGTAATTCACGCTGGTCGTGCGTTACGAACAGCAGGCTTTTATCCGGTAGCGCATCGAGCAGTTGCCGGGCCAGGTTGATAGAGCTGTTGTCGAGCGCCTGAAACGGCTCATCCAACAGTAAAACAGGTGGGTTTTTTATTAAAGCCCGTATCAGCAGAGTCAGCCGCTGTTCACCAGTCGATAGTGTTCCGAAGGGACAGTTTAGCCGGTTGAACATTCCAAAATACTGTGCCAATTCGGTCAGGTCGTTTTCCGTGGCGGACGAGACCGATTTGGGCACCGTTAGTGTATCGGTCAAACCAGTAAGGACTACCTGTCGGGCAGTAAGGTGCAGCGGAAAATAAAGATGCAGTTCGGGCGATACGAACCCAATCCGTCGTTTTACTTCCCAAATGCTCTCGTTTGATTTACCGCGCCGATGACCAAACACGCTGACATCATTAGCGTAAGCCTGCGGATGATCGCCATAGAGCAGGCTCAGTAATACTGACTTGCCCACTCCGTTCGGCCCGAGCAACGCCCATTTCTCGCCTGCCTGAACGGTCCAAGTTAAATTAGTTAGTATTAAACGCTCACCATACCGTACCGTTACGTTATGTAGCCGGAAAACATCAGTAAAATCAAGCGGTTTAATGGGAGTTTGCACAACAGGAAGGGGGCTATTGTTTTGTTGGCCTGTTGGAGCCTTAGCTGGATATGAATCGTTGGTGCCCGCCCAACTACCTGCATCTAAGTTCAATACATGCGTTACAAAAGAGGGTATGGCCTCCAGACCTGTCACCAGAACAAGCGTTGATCCTTGACCAACAAGACTGCTTAGCCATGTAGTCAGGTCAACACGCGTAGCACGATCTAACCCAACAAACGGATTATCGAGCAGTATAAGGGGCGACTGGGACAGCAGTGCTTTGGCGATCCGGGCCTTGCGCGTCTGCCCATTGGATAACTTAATAAACGATAGGTCAAGCAACGGAGCTAGACCAAGTTGTTCAATCAGCCTTATGTCATCTGGCGACTCAGTTAATTGCAGATACTGACGCACTATCGGTGCGGTATCACTCATTGTTGCCTGATACCGTTGTTGATAAAAGTAGTCACCATACGAAAAACGGTGTGATTCTTCTTTGAAAGAAACGAAAGACACGGCAGCATGTCGTGTCAATGTGCCAACCGGTGCTGGTAGCTGACCAGCCAAAACCTGTAAGAACGTAGTTTTGCCGCTGCCAATTTTACCAACCACCGCCCAGCAATCGCCCGCACGTATCTGAAGGGATAGGTCACGCAGAACCGGCTCATTTCTACGATTGATGGTTACCTTCTCGAGGGCAACTAAAACGTTTGGTTCGGCCATAAAAAATGGGTGGATACCCATTACAAAGGTATCCACCCATTTTTTATTCTTACTTTATTCTTTCTTACTTTCTGGGGGGCGTCGATGTGCTCGATCCCGATTCAGTTGAAGAAGATGAGCGCGAAGTTTTGGTTCTCGTCCGGCGATTTTTGTTACCGGTTGAGCCACTATTGGTCCTGTCTGTGGTGTTATCCATGGTCCCCGAAGTATTACTGGTGCTTGTGCCACTGTCCATCGTGCCTGAAGAAGACCCCGAAGTACCCGTAGTTGAGCCGTTACTCATTGTTCCGGTCGAGCCAGTCGAACCTGAACTACTTGTTCCCATTGTTCCACTCGTACCAGAACCTGAATTAGAACCAGTTGTGCCCAGAGTTCCATTATCCGAGGTACCTGAACCCGATGCACCGGTGCTCGTTGTTCCGGTCGAACCTGAACCCGTAGTTGTACCGCTTGTTCCCATCGTTCCGGTTGTACCCGAACCCGTGCTTGAGCCAGAGCCGCTACCACTTGTTCCCATAGAACCTGACCCAGAACTGCTTGTGCCCATCGTTCCGGTCGAACCTGAACCCGACGTAGAACCAGATGAACCTGAGCCACTTGTTCCCATCGTTCCTGAATTCGTTGACCCGGTACCTGAATTAGTGCTGCCATTGTTCCGGCCTGATCTGTTGGAAGACGGTGGCTGAGTCTGGTACGTACCTGCTCCAGTTGATGAACCCGAATTCATGGTTCCCGTTGTCGAACCTGAATTAGTTGACCCAGTCGAACCACTACCCGTTGTTCCATTTGAACCCGAACCTGTCGTTGAGTTCGTTGTTTGTGCATTCGCATTTAGGGCCATGCCAGCAATCAGCATCCATCCCATTACAATTACCTTTTTCATAGTTGAGTCGTTTGTTTATCAATTACTTGACATCTACTATAGAACACTACTCCTATAGAATTGTTATTTTAATTTTTGAAAATTGATTAAAAAAGACGTCAGCCTTTGCCTACAGCAATAAAAAGGGGAATCATAATTTATGATTCCCCTTTTTATTGAGCAACTGATGATGACCTACAAATTCCCCTTCTTCATTTCCTTGACGGCGAAGTCAGCCGCACGGGCCGTCAGGGCCATATAGGTTAGAGACGGATTAACGCACGAGGACGAGACCATGCAGGCACCATCCGTATTGAATACGTTTTTAACAGTGTGAATCTGATTGTGCGCATTCAGAATTGACGTTTTAGGGTCACGTCCCATGCGGGCAGTACCCATTTCATGGATACCGATACCAGGATGTTTCGATTCGTCGTTGTATGCG
>JAQBNX010000546.1 GCA_028288385.1 Spirosoma sp. | reverse complement strand
ATAGGCAAAAACACCGGAAAGGCAAACTGCGCTGTCGTGTTAATTATACGGACGATGCCCCCAATCAGGACTTTAGGCTCTTTTTGCACAATGGTGAGACCGCTGAGGAGTTCTTTGGTTTTGCTTCCGGCCGTAGCGGCTGACGGGCGAAACCGATCCCGGTTGAGTACTAAGGCAAAGAAAGCGCCCACTGCCACCCAGAAAATAGACGACCAAAGTGTATTTTGATAGCCCAATCGACCAATGGCCCAACTGGAATACCAGGCGCCAAATACGTTCAGGCCACCGGTAAAGACAAACCAAAACCAGCCAACTGCCCGGCCGAGTTTATCCTGTGGGGTTCGGTAGGTGATCCAGACCAGAAACGAATAAGCAAACAGGGGATAGCCAAAACCCCGGATGGCGTAGGTCAGCAGCATGACCGAAAAATCAAGTTTGGCCATGCCATACCCCACAAATCCTACCGTGCCAATGATATACAGCAACAAGCCAGCCAGCATGGCCTTGCGGGGGCCATAGCCCTCGGCCAGCACCCCTGAAAACCAGGACGAAATAGCAATCGTGATGCCATACACGGTAAATAGAGAGGCCGACTGCTGTATGGTCATACCATGTTCGAGCAGATAGGGACTGAGCCAGCCCTGCTCAACTCCGTCGCCCATCATGAAGATGAGGATGCCCAGATACCCCCAGGCTAACGGCTTGGGTAAGCCGACTTTATCCAGTGATGACGTTGAATTCATGTGCTACGCTAACAGGTTTAGGAGAAAATGTAGCCCTACCCAATGTCGAAGGGCGGCATTGGGTAGGGTTATTTACAAGGACAAATAAGACAGATTTTACCCCTTAATAAAACGAATACCGAACTCCTAACTGAATCCGCCAGGGAGTTCCGCCTATGGGCCTGGCCGGGTTCTGCACCGCATATCCATATTGCCGGGTTTGCTGGTTAAAGGCGTTGATGTTGAGCAAATTCACGTTTCCCCAGTTGTAGTTACGCCCCCAGTCTTTGTTGAGCAGGTTCATGAAATTGAAAAAATCTGCGGAGTAGTCTAAACCCTAATTTCTCAGGGTACGGATGGACTTTGTTAGTCGTAAATCCACCGTAGTATAAAATGGATTAACACCTCCGTTACGCTCCGCTATCTAGCCCAGACTGGAATTAAGGTAGTTTTTAATACTCTGGTCCGTGTCCGGATTGTCGAGTAAGGCCTGAATTCCTTTGCCAACGGCACTCGGGGTGGTTGGGTTTTTGGGGTCAAACACAAAGGCCAGGTCGTTCGTCAGGACAAAATCGCCGTTGAGACTCGTGCCACCCACCAGGAAGTTATAGCCGCTGCCGCCTATCCCAATCAACGTAGCGCCGAGCTGGAAGCCCTTTAGGGAAGGAGTGGCCCCATTAATGACTAATTTGTTGTCGAATTGCTGATCGGAATAACCGTAGTTGAGTTGGCGGGGATCATCTTTCACCGGAAGGCCCGTTGAGGTGTTGGCCACGCAGCAATTGTACGATGAGTTATCTTTTGACAAATTAATGGTGTAGCTGGCATTCACGTAGCCATCTGTTCCCAGCTTAATACTCGCATCGGCCATGAACGTAAGCTGATTGGTGATACCCGTTGACACCAACTCCAGAACCCGGCCAATTTCAGTCGTTTTTCGGGTATTTGTCCAGTCGGTAATACTCTTCGACGTAATGGTTGCCGCTGGTACGTATACTCCTTGGTTGTCTTCATTGCTGATTCGGAAATAAGGTTCGTCGGCCAGATTGCGGTCCAGATAAACGTAGTTGTTAATGGTTCTGCCCACTATGGCGTTTAGTCCTACACGCACACGGTCGCCAAAGAAATGGTTAAAGTTGATGTTCCCCTTAAATGTAGTAGGCACCTGGAAGTCTGCACTGACGGCGTTGATTGTTGACACATAATTTACGCCCGCCGGAATACCCGGAATGGTTGATACGTCCTGCCGATACGCGTTAAAGTCCGGACGGGGAACAGCGGCCCCCGTTACGTCAATGGAGCCAACCATCTTACCGCTGTTCTGAATATTGTTCACGTGGGCATAATAGTGCGGCTGTGAGGAGAATACGCCACCACCAATCTTCACGATATTTTTGCGTTTGCCGCCAATGTCCCACGTAGCCTGCACTCGTGGCTGAATGTTGTTCCAGTCCTGGGGTTTTACGTTGGTCTGAACGCTGAGTCTATTTTCTACCGGGCCGTTATAATCGCCGTTCGTTAAAAAAGCCGTTGCGTCATACCGTAGGCCAACCACCAGATTCAGGTCAGGACGTGGATTGTAATCGGCCTGGGCAAATGCAGAGAGGTCCAGAATCGTTTGCCGGACAATGGGCGCTCCGTTTAGGGGAACTTCGCGGGCGTAGCGGTAAGGTCTCAAATTTTGAAGGTCCGATAGTCCGTTGAAAAAGAAACGCCCATTTTGTTCGCTCGACAGGTACGTCTCCATATATGTCAGCATATTATCCGTACCAAACGTAAAGTTGATTTTATCGGTATTGAGATAAGCCATGTTGCTAAGATGAAGCTGTTCCATGCGGTTCGACTCCGGCGAGAACCGCTGACCGCCAAACTGTACCGTTCGAGTCTGGGTAGCATTTGGGTTTTGCTCGGTCGGGAAAGGCGAGGTAACTTTGATAATGGCCCGGGGAATGTTCTGAAAAGGAATGGGGCTTTGGGGCGTCTTGGGCTTGTACGAATACAGGTATTGCACCTTAAACTCATTGGTCAGTTTGGGAGACAGTGCAGAACGCAGGGCCACCATCGCCGTTGTCGATACGTCCTTGAAGTTGTTATAAGACTCCAGTAAATTGATGTTTGAATTGTCACCGTCATTATAAGGCGATAAATAATGAGTGGTGTTACTACGAAGGGTTAACTTATGCTTTTGACTAAGCTGCCAATCCAATCGCACAAACGCCGTATTCGTCGTAGTTTTT
>JAQBNX010000284.1 GCA_028288385.1 Spirosoma sp. | reverse complement strand
CGTGCTGATTCTGTTTGGCCTGAGCTGGTTTTTACGTCGCGACGAAGCGGGCCATGTGCCCTCGGGCATAGCGCTTGCTGCCTCGTTCCTGGGCTTTGCCATTGCCGGTGTCACGGGCTGGCTCGGTGGCGAACTGGTCGATCGGCTGGGCGTTGGCATAGACAACGGGGCGCACCTTAACGCACCCAATTCTCTCTCCGGCCGACCGGCAGCGGGCATCGATGGCGAAGGAGGCCACATGACAGATGTGCGGGGGCGGGAACGCCAGGTATAGCGCAGGCAGCAGTAAAAAACAGGTTAGGCCCTCTGAATGAGCTTATGAGTAGGGTTCTTCGTTACACAACAAATCCATTCGTAAGCTCATTCAACGGGTTAAGAGGCCGGGTGCCGCTACCCGGCGGCACGTATTGCCGTCGAAGCCAACGGCTCAGTCCATCGAGACCAGGAAAAAGCACCCGCTCATTGATATTGGCCTGATCCAGTTTGTCTCGAATTTCCCATTTTAATTCTTTGGCAATAATTATTTGTCGAAATACCTCGGGGTGGCCTTCAAGCCAGCTGCTCATACTCATGGCCGGACTGGAGATGACCGAGAACAGGGCATACTGATTGATGATGCGATCGTCGATGGACGGCGGTTCAAAAAGCAACGCAAAGGGCGTATCACTTAGGGCGTCAAACTCCTTCAATGAACGGATGTTGCTGAGCATTTCGATGGTAAATACATCCGCTCCTTCCTCCTCAAGCAGGGCACGCAGGTCATGGGACAGGTGTTGGTGTACCTGCTTGTAGTCTATGCACCAAACCACTCCGTCCCGGTCGTACCGCTCATGGGCTGCTGTTACGAAGTGAAGGGCTACATACGGCGAAAACGTCCAGTCCATTAACCGGGTAGGCAGCCCGTGGTGCTGGGCAACCGAGAGCAAATACCAGAACGAGTCTCGCTCAGCCACGTTGCGCATGGCATATTTTCTAAAATTCCGTAACAAGTGTCCTTCAATCTGGGAACAGTCGTCGCCCAGCCGCATCAGCGATGTACTGAGGGTAAAGGAAATATCGGGCAGACCCCGAAAGGCAAGGGACGGGCGAAAGCGTTCGAGGGTTGGCATCCAGGAATCCTCATACAAAGCCCCCATCAATTCGCTCCAGGTAGTAACCCGTTGTTGATTCATAGGTAATTAGTTGAAAAAGAACAAACCCATTATTAGGGCTGACGAGTACAGACGAACGTAGCGTTATTTGTCAAAAAACACGACCGATTCAACCGCATTGTATTTGGCAATCACGGGCTCCCCTCCCGTGACACCCCGACTGTAGCTGCAAATGAGGTAGCCCATATCACTGCTGAAAATTAACAGGACCAATTCGCCGGAAAGCGGACATAATTCACCGACCGTATCGACAACCAACTGATTGTCCCTACGAAACGTAACCTGATAAACAAGCTCACTTAAAGGCGTATAGCCCATACAAGCGAGGTGTTGTTTAACCCGGTTACGGATTCGGTTTGTTTGCTCGACGTCCTGAGAAAATGGAATGAAAAATTTCATATGAATGCTACGTCTGTGACCTGACGGGTAGCTATGTCATGCTTCAACTATACGGTCTTACAGAGCGGACGACCATCCAATGGGATAAGTGAGGCAACGGCCTCATTCAGTGAATGAACGGTCCCGAATTCTCAGCTTAACGTAAGGGCCGTTTCCTCATTAGTCAGTGGCTGGCAGTAACCGAATGGCGGTGTTGGCTGTAAACCTCTTCTAACGTATGGCAACTAACACCCATAGACCCATGAATCCAACATCCGGCAATCCCCCGACTACTCAGCAGGACCCCTTAACGAAATACCCCCAGCCACCCTACTCAAACGAGAAGCAGGATGTGCCGGGCACCGAGGCCGAATTGACTCCTACTGCCGACCATGGCGAAACGTCGTACCGGGGTTCAGGCAAGCTCCAGGGCCGCAAAGCCATTATAACCGGGGGCGACTCGGGCATTGGTCGGGCGGTGGCTATTGCGTTTGCCCGCGAAGGAGCCGACGTCCTGATCTCGTACCTGAACGAAGACGAAGACGCCCGCGAAACGGCCCGGTACGTGGAAGATGCTGGCCGTAAGGCTGTATTGGTGCCGGGCGATATCCAGGACGAAGCGCATTGTAAACAACTCATCCAGCGGGCAGTCGATGAACTTGGCGGGCTGGATATACTAGTCAATAACGCAGCATTTCAAATGTCGCATGAATCGTTGCAGGATATCAGCACTGAGGAGTTGGACCGCACCTTCCGTACTAACGTCTACGCTATGTACTACCTGTGCAAGGCAGCCGAAAAACACCTCAAACCGGGCAGCACCGTAGTTAACACCACTTCGGTCAATGCTTACAAACCCAGTCCGATATTGCTGGCCTATGCCGCCACGAAGGCCGCTATCCAGAACTTCACATCGAATTTAGGGCAGGTATGGGCTGAAAAAGGCATTCGGGTAAACTGCGTAGCCCCGGGTCCTATCTGGACACCCCTTATTCCATCGACCA
>JAQBNX010000542.1 GCA_028288385.1 Spirosoma sp. | reverse complement strand
ACCGATGCGAAATCGTAATCAAATTGCTTGATTTTGGCCGAACTCTGAGCCGTTAGGTTCACCGTTATCACTTCGGCTTCGCCATTGTCATTGGCACTAAAGTAAATCAGTTTGGATTTCGGATTGCCCATCGTCAGGTCATACTCCCGGTCACGTGTGACACCCGTGATGGGAAACCGCTTGGCCATCGAGATACCCGATTTCCCATCCAGGTATACCAGGTTGTAAATTTTTCGTTCGTCGGCTTTTTTGAACACGGAGACGTAGACAATATCCTTGCCAACAAAGACTTTTTCCTGAACTTTGGTGACCACGCACTTTCCATCGCGCCGAAATACGATGATGTCGTCTATATCGGAGCAATCACTTACATATTCGTCTTTCTTGAGGCCGTAACCAATGAAGCCTCCTTCGCGATCGACATACAGTTTCTGATTGGCAGCCGCCACTACGTTGGCAGCAATGGTATTGAACGCCCGGATTTCGGTTTTTCGCTCACGGCCTTTGCCATACTTCTTTTGCAGGTCTTTGTAGTAGGCAATAGCATATCGGGTAATGTTGGCCAGGTTATCCTCGGTTTCAGCCAGTTCCTGTTCCAACCGACGCATCAGCTCCTCAGCCTTGAAACCATCATATTTCGATATCCGCTTAATCTTGATCTCGGTCAGCCGGATGATGTCGTCCTCGGTTATCTCGCGGTAAAATAGCTTCCGGTGCGGCTTGAGGGCTTTATCGATGGTAGCAATAACGGCCTCAAATGTTTCGCACTCCTCAATCTTTCGGTAAATCCGGTTTTCGATAAAAATCTTCTCCAGCGAACTGTACAGCAACCGCTCCATCAGTTCACCCCGTTTGATTTCCAGCTCACGCTGGAGCAACTGCACCGTCTGGTGGGTGTTGACGCGCAGAATGTCGGTGACGCTCACGAAGTGCGGCTTGTCGCCAATGATGACGCATGCATTTGGTGAAATGCTTACCTCGCAGTCTGTGAACGCATAAAGCGCGTCGATGGTCACATCGGGCGACACACCGGGCTGGAGATGGACCAGTATCTCAACGTCTTTGGCCGTATTGTCGACCACGGCGGCAATATTGCGGCTTGGCGCTTTAATGCGGATTTTACCCAGCTCGGCCGCTTTCACGATGGAGTCAATCAGTTGCGGAGTAGTCACCCCAAACGGTACGTCGCGGATGGCGAGTACTTTCTTGTCAACCTCTTCAATTTTGGCCCTAACCCGCACTTTTCCTCCCCGGTGACCGTCGTTGTAATTGCTGACATCGATGTGCCCACCAGTCTGGAAATCGGGAAAAAGCGATACCGGCTTATCTTTCAGAATATTAATCGATGCATCGATCAGCTCATTGAAATTGTGGGGCAGAATTTTGGTTGACAGCCCCACGGCAATGCCTTCCACTCCCTGGGCCAGCAGCAAGGGAAACTTAACCGGTAGCGTTACGGGTTCGCGCTTGCGACCGTCGTAGGACAGTTGCCACTCGGTTGTTTTATCGTTATAAACGGCATCCTGCGCAAACTTGGACAGGCGTACCTCAATGTAACGCGGAGCAGCGGCACCATCGCCCGTGCGGACATCACCCCAGCTTCCCTGCGTATCGAACAAAAGTTCTTTCTGGCCGATGTTAACCAGGGCTTCGCCTATGGAAGCATCACCGTGGGGGTGAAACTGCATCGTTTGACCAATCACGTTAGCCACCTTGTTAAAACGGCCGTCATCCATTTCGCGCAGGGCGTGCAGAATCCGGCGCTGAACAGGCTTCAGCCCATCTTCGACAGCCGGAACGGCCCGTTCGAGAATAACATAAGAGGCATAATCGAGGAAATACGTCTGGTACAGGCCCGACACCACCGTTTGGTCGTGCAGGACTTCGGTAGCGGTATTACCAGGTTGACCATCGGATTGAATGGCGTCGATTGGTTCCAGGTCGTTGGCAGGCTGGTCGGCTTCGGATGACCGAAGTTCCTCATCCATCGGATCCTGATTTTCGTCGTTCATCATGAATTGCTGCAGAACTATTTCAAGGAAAAAAACAGGCGGGACAGCCGTCTTGTCGTTGACTGAATCGGCTCCTTAAATATACGAAAAAATAGCGAACCAAGCGCTGAATTGGCCGTTTTTGCCTTATTAAAATGACTTGAACTCAGGCAATCCAGACAAGCCAATTTGTGGCGTAATTCAATGCTACCTGCTTAATATCCCCGGTCTAGTTCCACCGCATTCTCAATGCGTTGGCCTGCCTGAAACAAAGCCAGATTACGGAGGAACAGGGCTATCTTTCCCCCATCTTCATCGGGCTGCCCTCCCCCTGTATGCTGCGTCAGCAAGACGTTCGGCAACGACCAGAGCGGACTGTTGGCGGGTACCGGTTCAACCGCGTTAACATCCAGCACCGCACCGCCGAGCTGCCCCGACTGAAGGGCCAATAGCAGGGCCTGTTCATCGGTGGTGCTGCCACGTCCCACGTTAGCGTAAAGACTACCCGGCCGCATGGCAGCAACCAGTTCGGCTGAGAAAAAACCCGTTGCTGTACCGGGCAGGCAGTTGACAACGATGTCCGTTTTGGGCAATACAGCCTTTAGTTCATCGGCCGAGTGCAGTTCTGCCTGTGGGTCAGTTCGGGCGAGCATCGTAACAGTACAGTCGAATCCTCGGAGCATCTGGCGAACGGCCTGTCCAATGGTGCCCGTACCAAGAATGACAACCCGTTTATGGCGCAACAGTCCTGTGCGAGCGCGGATGGGCACTCCCACCCACTCATGCCGAGCCTGGAGCAGCACTAATTCAGTAATGCGCCGGTAGAAAGCCAGCAATCCGGCTACCATTGTTTCGGCGCAGGGCCAGGCAAAATAATTACCCATATTAGCGACCTGCGCTGTCACCTTCACGGATTGGTAGCCATCGAAACCTGCCGAATCGAGCTGCCAGAATGTAAGATTGGGAAGCGGCCTGTCAAACCAGGCTGCCGGTGGATTGCCCAGCACCAGATTGGCCGATTGAAACGCAGCCTGCTGCTCTTCATTGGGTAGTTCGTGCCGAAATATAGGGGTTACATCTTGAGGAAGCTGCTGCCGAAGGCTGGTCTTCAGCGTATCGCTCAGAGCAATATTGACAAACAGGTTCATGTTATGAGCTAAGAAAACAGGCAGGTCAGTTGCAAGTCAAATGGACAAACCAGTTTGATGGCAACGTAACCCAAACTAATCTATACTATTTACTTTAATCCCTTTAGTTGCGCCAGCAGCCAGTTGGTCATTTTTTCAGTCTGTTCGGGATACGTCCAGTGACCCGTATCGAGGAAATCTGTATCTAGCGTTTTGGGCCCGGGGATTACGTTATAGGCAGCATACATGGACGTAGGAGGACAGGTCTCGTCGTTATAACCCCATGAATAATAGCCCGGAACGTTGACCAGACGCGCAAAGTTGACGACGTCATAATAGCCCGTTGTTTTAATTCGGTCGGGCTTGTTGTTAAATGCCAGATTATCACCCGTAAACAGGTGCGGCCAGCCACCGGCGCGGCCGTGGAGGTAGCCCGTTACGTCGCTCAGCGCTGGATAATATGCTCCCAGCCATTTTATACGGTTATCCAGGGCAGCAGTTACGATGCTCAACGCTCCTCCCTGGCTTCCACCCGTAACAGCCAGGTTCTGCCCGTCAAATTGCGGCATACTGGCCAGAAAGTCGACCGCCCGGACACACCCCAGGTACACACGCTTGTAATAATAGCGGTCGCGGTCATCGAGGTTTTGGGCCTGGTAGCCATTCAGTGGCCCGCGGCTGAGGTTATCATATACGCTTGCATCCATGGTAACGGGTACCCCATGGATCCCAACTTCGAGCGTAATGAATCCCTTTTCGGCCTCGGCGATCATACCGGCATATGGCCGAACCCCCGCACCGGGCACCCGCAAAATGGCTGGGTATTTTCCTTCTTTTTTGGGAACAGAGAGGATGCCGTAAAAACGTGAATTATTAATGTTTTGCAAGTTAAGCTGGTATACATTCGTGCGTTCGGTGCAGCGCTCCGGCAGCAGCGTCATACGGGCATCTATCGGCACAGCA
>JAQBNX010000765.1 GCA_028288385.1 Spirosoma sp. | reverse complement strand
ATGATGGCCGTCGCCAAACCATTAAGACCGTCCAGCAGGTGCGTCGCGCGCGACTAGTTCGCAGCTGTGGTGGTGGGCGCCTCCGGGCGTGTCGGGAATCCGACGTTGAACGTTGTCCCGTGGCGTGGGCACCCGCGGCGCGACAGCAGCCGCAGTGGCCCACTGTTGGCGCAATTGTGGATGTCGCGGGGACGGGTCGACGCTCAACGGACGGCAGACAGGCGACCGCTGTTGATGCGTTGGGGACGCCTCCGGGACAGCCGGTGAACAGTCACTGTCGGTGCCCGGTGGTAGACCTGTCCGATGGTCACCCGGGACACGCCGACACCAGATATGGGGCCTAGGAATTCGAGGGCCCCCACCCGTAGGATTTGAGATACCTCCCTATAGGAGCGCTTCGGTAACTAGGCCTTCGGTAACACGACCGAAGGCAACCGAAGGGAGGTGAGGTGGCATGACTGACCCGACCAGCAGTCGGCCTCCGGCGCCGTGGCATGAGTGGATTCGCACTCTCGCCACGGTCGCCAGGGCCGTTTCCTGCATCGTCTGGGATTGGTTTTTCCGGCTGAGCGGATAACAGCCGGAACCGCCTCCTGAGGGAGTGCCGTCCAGGTATTCGCAGTACCTGGCGGTGCTTCCTTGCACTACCTCTCGACGCACTTCTTACTAGCACGTCTTACTCCGAGCATAAGGCACGACATCCGGAGTTTGTACGCCCGGAGGAGTGGCGCGTCTGACGAGATTCGGTACCGGTCCGAGGCCCGCGACTGCCGGATTGGGTTACGCGGCCCGCCTGCGTTGGTGCCGCGGAGGTCGGCGGCAAGGTCGAGGACGTCGCCGACGCAGTACAGCGAGACCCGGCTCGACGCGCAGGTGATGCTCCCCGTCCTTGTCGATGTAGACGGTGGTCCTCGAACGTCGGGTCGTTGTCCGCGGCGGGTCGGCCGGTGCGGGGGTTCGCGGCGATGGTGTCCACGGCGCGGTTCCACTGCCGGGTCAGGACCGCGGTCTGCTCGGCCGCCGGTCGTGGGCGGCGGCCGGTGCTGCCGGCGCGTTCGGTGCGGGCGTGCTGCAGGCCAGCGGCGGTGGGTAGCAAGCGAGGATGTCGGCGAGGTGCCAGCGGGCCCGGACCGCAGCGCAAAGGACGGTGGCCAGCCGGGCGCTGGCGTTCGCGTCGGCGGGCAGCTGGTCGCGGAGGGCGGCCGCGGTCCGTGCGGACAAGGGGCGGCGGGGGCCCGGCAGGCAGCGGTGGCCATCGGCGTCCGGTGCGCTGACCAGGCGTTCCTCGGGTCGCCGGGTGACGGTGGTGTCGGCGTCGACGAGCCCGGCGAGGGTGAGAACTTCGGCGACGCCGGCCGCAGGGTGCCGCAGGTCGCGATGATGTCCGTCGAGGATCTCTGATTGGCCGCCAAGCCGGTGCGGGGCGCCCGGGGGGGCGCAGCGCCCCGGTAGCGGCGTTGAGCAGCGGAGCGGTGTCCAGGCTGGGCAGCATCGCGGCCAGTCCACGGGCAATACCGACCGACCACAGCGGCGGTGACGGGTTGAGCGAGGGCGACCCAGACGTGCCGGCCACCGCCGGGCCCGGACGCGCACACCACATGTGGCAGCCGGGCACGGGTCAGCAGCTCCCGCAGCCAGGGTCTCTTGTGTCCGACCTCTGTTGGTGTTCTGTGTGGATGATTCGTCGGCGGTTCGCTAATCAGCGGCACCGGGGTACTCGGCAGGGCCCAGTGGGCGCCGTGGATGCTGCCGGCCGGGGTATGAGAGGTCCTCCAGCCGTCCGCGCGGTGAGGCGCCACAGCGCCAGGTAGGCGGTGCCCCCGGCTGATGCCGGCGAGGAGTGCGAGGCGTCGGGGTCGAACTTGATGTCGGTGGTGACGGCGGTGAGCATGAGGTGGCAGCCGAAGTCGAGGATGCGGCGGTCGGCGGGTCCTCCGCCGCGCCCAGCGGCCGAGGGAGACGAGCTGACCCACCCCAGCTGGTCGCATCACTTAGGAACACGACCGCTTTGACTTTGAATATCAACACGGTGCGATGACGGCTATGTGGGCCGCCACCAGCGCCTAGTGCGGAGCCGGACGGGTGATTGCCCAACGCCTCGGGCTAATCTGCCTTGACCGTCAGGACTCCTACTGACATTCTCCCTAGCACACCCCTGCGACGATGGAGTTGACATGCGGAAGTTGCTGCTGCGTCTGGTGTTGGTCTTCGGACTGATGATCCCTGGGATTGTCTTAGCAACTTCCGCGCCCGCATATGCGGCAGGTTGCTATGGCGACTATTGTTCGGGCAGGGACCCAATGCAAATGGGATGCGGCAATGACGCCTACACAACCGCATACAAGAACCTACCCGGAGAGCGACTTGAGCTCCGCTGGTCGCCGTCGTGCAAGACAAATTGGGCACGGCTGATTGTATATCCCACGGGCCTCGGGTGCGTCGGCGGCGGCTCACTAGTCGCTCGGCAAGATACAGGATACACCCAGAGCAGTTGGCTCGGTGTATATATTTGCGGCATCTCAACCGCTACCACTTAC
>JAQBNX010000512.1 GCA_028288385.1 Spirosoma sp. | reverse complement strand
GGCGAAGGAACAAAGCACTATCGACCAGCACGTAGCCCATGCCAGTTTTGTAAAAGCACTCGGTGGTTCGGCTATTCAACTAACCAACTCGGCCCGTCCTAAAGATCGGCTTCCGACTACGGATGAGCTAAAGCGCCTGGCAACGGTGATGAACGAAATTGGCAAGCAAACCGCCGATATGGGCGTTCAGGCGACTTACCATAACCACATGCACCAACTCGGCGAGACCCCGGAAGAAGTTGATGTAATTGTGCAGGCAATGAACCCAAAATACTGCAAGTTGGAACTCGACATTGCGCATTATAAGCAGGGCGGTGGTCAACCCGAGCAGGCTGTAAAGCAGTACAAGGACATTATTTATGCCCTGCACCTGAAAGACACCATGTCGCCCTTACCGGAGAAACCAGGTGATGCCAAAGCCTATAAATTCGTTGAACTGGGGCGTGGTAATGTAAACGTACCAGCGGTCTTAAGTGCGTTGGACGACATTAATTTCAAAGGCTGGGGAATTATTGAGTTAGACGGAGTGCCGGAGAAAGATAAAACGGCAGCACAATGTGCCCAAATTAATAAAGATTACGTCACAAAAACCCTCAAACTAGCCTTATAAGTAATTAGAAACGCACACAGCTATGGGTGGCAAAGTCTATTTGCATTCGAGCCCATATAGTGGTGTTCTTCAGTCAACCTTTAAACGTCTATTATGAAAAGACTCATCGTTCCAATGGTCCTGCTGACAACCTTAGTTGCCTTTGGTCAGTCACAGACACCCAACACACTTTCGGCTAAGGAGAAGAAAGATGGCTGGAAGCTACTCTTTGACGGAAAAACAACTACGGGCTGGCGCGGGGCTTATAAGGATAAATTCCCCAGCAAGGGCTGGAGTGTTGAAAACGGATTGCTGACGATTCAAAAGTCTGACGGCTCAGAATCTCAAAGTTTCGGTGACATTGTAACCGATGCTGAATACAGCGATTTTGACCTGTCGTTCGACTTTAAACTGAGCGAAGGGGCCAATAGTGGGGTCAAATACTTTGTAGTCGAGCAACAGCCAAAACCTAAAGGGTCGGCCTACGGGCTGGAGTTCCAGGTTCTGGACGATGACAAACACCCCGACGCCAAACTAGGCCGCGATGGCAACCGCACCGTTGGTTCACTCTACGACCTCATTCCTGCCAGTGGTAAAAAAGCTAACCCGATTGGCCAATGGAATACTGGCCGCGTGGTGTCCAGAGGTATGCATGTTGAACATTGGCTGAACGGCAAAAAAGTGGTTGAGTACGAACGTGGTAGCCCGGCCTTCCGGGAAGCAGTAGCTAAAAGCAAATACAAAGCACCGGATTACAATAGCAATGGTCGTTTTGGAGAAGCCGCTAAAGGCCATATTCTGTTGCAGGACCACGGCGAACAGGTGTCTTTCCGAAATATTAAAATAAAAACGCTGGATCGGTCTACGGACACGGCCGGACGCTAGCAGTTTACCGGCATACACTTTTTTATTATCTACTGAGCATCTAATGCCTGACTCCCTATGGAAAAACGTCGTGAATTTATAAAAAAATCTGCCCTGGCTGGTCTTGGCATGAGCTTTTCGGCAGGCAGTTACGCGCGCATTCTTGGCTCAAATGAGCGGGTTCGCGTGGGTATCATTGGCTTCTCCGACCGATTCCGGCAGTCGCTGGCACCGGCTTTTGCTGAACATGCCAAAAATCAAAACTTCGCCTTCGTAGGCGTGTCCGACATCTGGAGCCGTCGGCGTGATGAGGCTGATCAATATCTGAAAGGTAAAGGCCTTAATGACAGCTCGTTTTTTAAAGCACGTAACAACGACGAACTCCTCGACCGTAAAGATGTCGATGCCGTTATTATCAGCACCGCCGATTTCCAGCACGCGCTCCACTGCGCAGCCGCTGTCGAGTCGGGTCGCGACGTCTACTGCGAGAAACCGTTTGCCGAATCCCTCGACGACGCCCGCAAGGCCCTAAAAGCTGTCGAAAATTCAAAACGGATTGTACAGGTGGGTTCGCAGCGACGTTCGGCTCCAAACTACCACCAGGCCAATGATTTTATCAAGTCGGGTAAATTTGGCGACATCACGATGGTCGAAATGACCTGGAATGTGAACCAGCCCGGTCGCTGGCGTCGCCCCAAGCTGGTTTCTGAGATCCGAAAGGAAGATACCGATTGGGACCGCTACCAGATGAATCGCCCCAAAGTGGCGTGGGACCCGCGTAAGTATCTCGAATTCCGGCTGTTCTATCCTTATTCATCGGGTATTCCGGGGCAGTGGATGTCGCACCAGATTGATACGGTACACTGGTTCAGTGGTTTGGATCACCCCCGTTCTGTAGTTGCCAATGGTGGAATCTACAGTTGGAAAGATGGCCGGGTAAATCCAGATACCTTCACTGCCGTGTTTGATTACGGCCCGGATAACGACAAAACCAAAGGTTTTCAGGTGTTGTATTCATCCCGCATGAACAACGAAGCCGGTGGCGTAAAGGAATACTACTTCTCGAACGGGGGTATGATCAACCTCGAC
>JAQBNX010000510.1 GCA_028288385.1 Spirosoma sp. | reverse complement strand
GTAGGCATTGTATTAAAAACAGTCAGCCCGACCGGTCGGGCTGACTGTTTTTAATACAATGCCTACCGCAGGTTTACGGCATCAATACCCGGTCGATCTTGTGAATAACACCATTGGTGGCACTGATGTCGGGCGTAGTGATTTTTGAGGCCGTTCCACCATTGCCTTTGCCAGTTACAGTTAAACCCGTCGAGCTTACGCCGACCGTAACCGTTCCTGTTTGAAATGTAGGGATGGTAGCACCATTAACGAGTGTTGGTGAATAGGCACGAACACCGGGTATAACGTGATAAGTAAGTATGTTGGTTAGTGTAGCAATTGGTGCCGCATTAATAGCGGCTGCATTGGCAAAGCCGGCTGCCCGGAAAGCACTGTTCGTGGGGGCGAAAACGGTTAGGGGCGTGGTACCGCCCAGCGCTGAGGTTACTTGTGCACCACCACGCAAAGCAGCGGCTGCGAGCAGGCTAAGACTGGTATCGGCCTGGGCAATGGCGAGGATGTTGCCCGTTGGAGGCATGAGTACCCGATCAATGATGTGCACCACCCCATTGCTGGCCAGCACGTCCGCCTGCAGCACCCGCCCTTCGTTGATGGAAAGACCCGTCCCCCCCGAGGTCGATGCGGCTTTGCTGAGGTAGACCGTGCCGTTGGTGGCCAGGGCCGTGGCCTGAGCGCTTTGTCCGGTGGTAATGGCCGATCCGCCCACCGAACTGTTGAGCAGGTGGTACTGCAGGATGGAGGCCAGGGTGGCTGTGGGGGCGGCATTAATGGCGGCTGCATCGGCATAGCCGGCTGCCCGGAAGGCATCGTCGGTGGGGGCAAACAGGGTGAAGGGGCCTGTGCCGGCCAGGGTGGTGGCCAGACCCGCGCGGTTAAGCGCAGCCGAGAGCAGAGTAAACTTACTATTTGAATTCAAAAGCTCTGGGATGGTGCGGGGGACTGGCAACGCAATCTCGTTTGCCTTGTTTTTGCAGGCCGTAAACGTCAGAATAAAGACAAACAGGGATGTGAGTAAGAGGCTAATCGTTTGGAAACGGGTGTTACGTAACGTAGCGATCATAATGAGTTAAACAAGGTTACTGGTTAATCAAGCCAATTTTCAGTGAAGCAAGCGAGGTTGTGCATAAGCTATAGATAGTAAGAAGGCATGGTTTCTGATATAGAATGTGTATGGTACATCGGTACAATCACACTTTTAGTATCATAAACCATGCCTCGTTTTATAGGCTATTTGCACAAAACAGGGTAAAACCTCACTTTATACTTGTTCCGTTTCCGGTTTCTGTTTGCCTACTGGTTGCCGGTATTGTTGAAAGGGAATTCTCAGCAGACTGCCAATATGCGAATGTTCCTGGGGGTCAGGATGAGTGTCGATGCCATAGTGCAACTCGCGGCCAGCCATTTGGTGGTACGTGCCAAAGAGCCGGTCCCAATACGGAAATATATTCCCATAGTTCGTGTTCGTTACGGGCAGCACGTAGTGGTGGTGAACATGGTGCATATTGGGGGTCACTATGAGCAGACCCAGCAGCCGGTCGGCCCACCGGGGCAGCTCAATATTGGCGTGGTTAAACTGCGACAGCCCCACCGATAAGGCCTGGTACATGAACACGAGCCACATGGGTGCCCCGGTAAGTAGTACGGCCAGCGTAGTAAACACAAACCGAATAACACTTTCGCCTGGGTGGTGGCGGTTAGCCGTTGTGGTGTCTACGTAGGCATCGGTATGATGGATCAGGTGAAAGCGCCACAAAAACTTGACCCTGTGTTCGGTCCAGTGGGGGAGCCATGCCCCAATCAGGTCTAGCGACAGCAGACCCACCACCATTTTGGCCCAGCCCGGCCACTGAACCCATTGTAACAACCCGACGCCGTGCTGAACCGTCCAGTTGCTGGTACGCAGTAGCAGGAAAGCCAGCAAAAAATTAATGATAATGGTTGTCAGCGTAAAGAAAAAATTGATGCCTGCATGATGCCATTTTCGGTAGCTGAACTGAAATAATGGCGCGGCACTCTCAATCAGCCAGAACAGCGTAATGCCACCCACCAGAATCAGGCTCCGATGCGACGACGGAATGTGCTCGAAGTAGTTGATAATACGCTCCATACTTTCTTTTGGCTAAAAAATTAGTGCCATTATACAAATATAAAGAACCCTTGAGGAAATCACGTTAACAAATCATTGCTGATGGTTTAGCACAGGAGTTAAACAACGTCCCGAATTTACCCGTTTCGGTTTTGGGTGGTTGGTTTGCACCCAGTCTGGCAGAACTGACACCCGTACTTGCTAACTCATAAAGAATGCCCCAACCTAAATACGCCCGCGAATCCATAACGGTAATGACCGAAATGGTGCTGCCCAACGATACTAACACCCTCAATAACCTGATGGGCGGGCGACTGCTGCACTTCATGGATATTGCGGCTGCCATTGCCGCCCAGAAGCATTCGAACCGCATTGTTGTGACGGCCTCAGTCGATAATGTTTCGTTTGCTGAACCCATCCGGCTGGGCAACATCGTGACCATGAAAGCTCAGGTTACACGGGCGTTCAGTTCATCAATGGAAGTATTTATTGAGGTATGGGCTGAGGATATTCCGGCCGGTATTCGGGTCAGCACCAACAGCGCGTTCTATACGTTTGTCGCCGTGGATCAAAGTGGCCGTCCCATTGAAGTGCCCGCTGTAATGCCCGAAACGGATGAAGAAAAAGACCGCTACGCCAGTGCTCTGCGCCGACGCCAGTTGCGATTAGTGCTCGCCGGACGCATGAACGCCCAGGATGCTACAGAGTTGCGGGAGTTTTTGCAATTACCAGTAAGCAGTCAACCGTAAACGAGTAGGTTGCCCGATCACGGTTGACTGCTTACCGAAGAGTTGTTTAGGGCGTCATCCTTAATGACTGCCAAGCCACCATCTGCCATTGGTTGCCCTTACGGACATATACGTCTGTGTAACGCAGATGGGTGTTGGCCGTTTCGCCATTGTTAATTGCCTTGACCATGCAGACACCGTTGATAACGGCGGTGTTGCCGTATACGCGCACTTTCATTTCCTCCACGTCGATGGCATCGTATTTCGATTTGCCATCACGGATCGATTGAATGTACGACTGCTTTGAGTCTCTGTTGCCATTGGAGTGGGTGTAGGTCAGGTCGTTGGCCAAAACTTTATCCAATACATCATAGTTCTTGCTCACCTGTGCCTCAAACCGTTGTCTTTCTGTGTCAGCGACCGATTTTTCATCGGCCGACATGGCCGTGGCTGTAGAGGCTCCAGCCGACGGGGATACCGCTGTTTGACCTCGGGCAAGTAGAACGGATAAAACCAGGCAAAGGGTTAGTAATAATTTCATAAGCAGGCAGGAATTTTCAGAATGAGTATCAGTAGTAGGAACAGTCAGGTAGATAAAGCCCTATTGGTTCCCTACTACCGATGAAAAAGTATAACCAACTTAGATTCTACCGGTTTGCCTCGTTCATCTCCGTAATGGCCTGGTAGACCAGCACCCTGAATTTGTCGTTCAGGTCGCCAAAGCTATTGGGTACTTTCTGCGTGTATAGCAGCGCTACAACCTTTTCTTTGGGGTCAACCCAGTACGTAGTGCCAAAGAAACCACCCCAGTCGAACGATCCCTCCGATACGGGCAAACGGGCAGCGCTTTTCTCCGACGTAATGGAAAAGCCCAGGCCAAACTTATTGAGGCCCTGGTTCAGGTCGCCGATTTGATTGGTCGTGATGAGCCGCACCGTGGTTGGGCTAAGGAACCGCTTGCCGCCATACTCACCGCCATTCAAGACCATTTGCAGAAAAATAGCGTAATCATACAACGTACCCGATAACCCTGCCCCGCCTGAATAGTAGGTTCCTGCCTGATTCGGGTAATCTTCTGAAATACCTCCTTGCGAAGGCAGCCGCCGAACCGCTTTGGTCGAATCTTCGGTGTAGACTTTCGTAAGCCGGGCTTGCTTGGTTTCGGGCAAATAGAAGAACGTATCGTTCATGCCCAGTGGCTCAAAAAGCCGGGTCCGCAGGTAGTTGGATAGCGACTGCCCCGACAGCATTTCGATCAGGTACCCCAACACGTCCGTGCTCAGGCCATAAGTAAAGCGGTCGCCGGGATTGTGCATCAGCGGCAGGGCGGCCAGCCGGGGTATTGTTTGGGATAACGTGCCGGCTGGAGTGCCGATGCCGCTCGGAATTTTATTTTTTGCATAAATGGCCACTGCTTCCTTGGTGCCGATACTAGGGTAACTAATGCCCGATGTGTGGGTGAGCAACTGCCGGATAGTGATTTCCCGCTTGGCTGGCACGCTCGTGAAGGTCGAGTCTTTTTCGTTGAATTTTTCGAGCACCTTCGGGTTCTTAAAAGCCGGGATGTATTTCGATACGGGGTCATCGAGCAGAAATTTGCCTTCTTCAAACAACATCATCAGACCGATGCTGGTGATGGCTTTCGTTTGCGAAGCGAGCCGGAAAATAGCGTCTCGTTTGAGGGTTGTTTTGGCGGTTATATCGTCCTGCCCATACGCTTTGTGGTACACAATACGGCCATTGCGGGCCACTAGCACCGCTACGCCTGCCTGACGGCCTTTTTCAATGTAGTCATTAATAATGGCATCCATCCGCTGGAGTCGCGTGGTGCTCATGCCCACCGTTTCGGCCTGGCCTTCCCGCAAAACGGGGTGCGATGTTCGGGAACGGGCTGTTGTGCCGTGGTCAGCCGACCGCTGGGCTGTAGCCGACAGAAAAAAACCGGCCATCAGGCCGGTTACTAGGTATGTTCTCATGGATTAACCGGTAGTTAGGAACCGGCACGAAGGTAGCTATTTCCTGGTGTTGGTAATCTCGTCGGTCCTGGTATATTGAGCACCATTACGTAGCGCCCGTGCCGTGGCAGAATACACAAACTGCTTGGTAGCGGCATCGAACGTCCCAGTGGCTGCGTAGTCCGAGTCGACTTTACCGTTGAGCAAGTCGATCTGGTCTGCCCGCTTATCAATGACGGTGAAGTTGGCACCATCCAATGTGGCTGTTACTTTCACCGTGTAGCCGCCCGTGAAACCCCCGTTGAATGCAACCTTATTCTCAATGTAAATTTCCCCGGGATTGGACGACTTTGTAACGGTCGTAGTCGACGTTCCGGGTATAGGCCCCTGAAAAATATCGGCGCTGACGTAATACGTTCGGCGGGAGGTACCATCGTATGTTCCAACGTATTGATCGCGCGGGTCGACGTCGACTCCGCCAATGCCAGACTTTTTACAGGCAGTTGTCAGCGAAGCAATGATCGCCAGCGCCACCAGAGCACTGCGAACGTGACGAATGGCGAAAGGAGTAGCCATGATATAAGGAAAGATGAGTTGAATTTATATCTTGTCTATCAAACGCCGTGCCGAGTTTTTCAAGTATACTCATCCCCTTAAAAATAGTCTTTCGCCGGCTACCACCGCACCTGCCCATCTCCAACCACAATCCACTTTTCGGTGACTAATTTTTCCAGCGCAAAAGGACCCCGGGCGTGCAGCTTCTGGGTCGAAATGCCAATCTCAGCGCCCAGGCCAAATACAGCTCCGTCGGTAAAGCGGGTGGAGGCATTGGCATATACTGCAGCCGCGTCTACTTCGCTCAGGAAACGGTCAATCACCGGCTGGTTCTGCGACAGGATTGCTTCTGAATGCCTGGAAGAGTACGTCTGAATGTGCGACAGGGCTTCGTCCGGGCCGGCCACAACCTTCACCGCGATTTTATAATCCAGAAATTCGCGCCCGAAGTCATCCGGTTGAGCAGGTTGAAGGTTCGTATACCCGGCCTGCTCAAAAATGGTGTAGGACGTATCGTCGGCAAACACTTCAACCTTCCATTTCAGGAAGTCGTTGGTTAGCATGGGCAGAAAATGGGGCGCAATGGCCTGGTCAACAAGCAGGCAGTCGAGGGTGTTGCAAACCGAAGGCCGCGACACTTTCGCGTTGACAACGATGGCTGCGGCTTTCGCCAAATCGGCCGAGGCTTCGACGTACGTATGGCAGACTCCCGCACCTGTCTCGATGGTGGGAACCAGCGAGTTCTGACGTACAAACTGTATTAATGACTCGGAGCCACGCGGAATAATAATGTCTACGTAGCGCACGGCCGTTAATAATTCGTTCACCACAGTCCGGTCGGGCGGAAGCAACGTAACGGCAGCTTTCGGAATATCAAATTCGGCCAGTACACCCTGAATCAGGCCAACCAGATACCGGTTTGAGAAATCGGCTTCTTTACCGCCTTTCAGTACACACGCGTTTCCTGACCGCAGGCACAACGACGCTACGTCGACCGTTACGTTTGGGCGGGCTTCATAAATTACTCCCACCACGCCCAGCGGCACAGCGATTTTTTTGAGTTTTAGGCCTTGTTCAATGGTTCGGTCTACGAGTATTTCGCCGGCCGGATCGGGCAGTATGGCCACCTCACGCAGGCTTTGTGCCAGCCCATCAATGCGCGATTCGGTCAGTTTCAGCCGGTCGTATTTTGGGTCATTGGCGTCCATCCGGTCCAGATCGTGCTGGTTCTCGGCCACTATTTGGGTGGTATGGGCACTCAGTACGTCGGCGAGCCGGTTGAGAAGGTCGGTTTTGATGGCGGGACTAAGCCGCCGAACAACGGCCGATGCCTGTTTGGTAGCCTGAAGGAGGGGGGTAATGGGGTTCATAGTTAGGGCTGGGCTAATTGATTTTGGTGGGTGAGTTAGTCTGAGTGGTTATTTTGAGCGTTATGCGTTCCTATAAAAGCACAATATCGTTGGCGTTGGCCACCTCAACGTTTTGTTGGGTAAATTGCTGCGTTAACGTTTCGGAGGAAATCCGGGTTCGGGCCACTGCCACGGGCGCGTCGTGCTCATCCCAGATCTCGACCATTTCCCCAGCGGCAAATTCACCCAGTACCGCTCTCACGCCCACTGCCAGCAGACTCCGCCGTTGAGTCAGGGCTCGCACTGCTCCGGCATCGACCCGTACGCGCCCTACCACCAGACTGCCGCTGGCCAGCCAGCGATTCCGGGCCGACAGCGACGTATCGGCGGGCCTGAACTCAGTGCCGGTTTCGCCCCGCAACGCCCTGCCTAGATTATCCGGCTGGTTTAGTCCAAAAATGACTACCCGGATACCCATGCGCGTGGCCAGCTTGGCGAAGGTCAGTTTTGAGGCCATGCCACCCAGGCCCATCGATGATTTATCGGTACGTACTACGTCGAAAACACGTTCGTCAAAGGTTGTCACCTGCTGGATAATTTGTCCGTTGGCATCAAGTAGCCCACCCACCGACGTACACAGCATGAGGGCCTCCGCTCCAAAGCCAACTGCTATGAGGGTGGCGAGTTCATCATTGTCTGAAAATTTCAATTCCCGGTTGCTGACAACATCGTTTTCATTGGCAATTGGGATGATGTTGTTGGCCCATAACTCCTGGTATGTTTGTTTGAGTTGCAGAAACTGATCGCGGTTGGCGAAGTGGTGACGTTCGCAGAGGCTTTGGGCAATGGCAATGCCATAGATGGAGAAAAAGCGTGAATATTGATTGAGCAGCAACAGGTTACCAACGGCCGCAGCGGCTTTGCGCTGGGTGATGTCGCCCCGGTAGTCGCGGATTAGGGACTTGCCTGCCCCGACCGCCCCGGACGATACCAGCACAATTCGGTAGTGGGAATGCAGAGCCGCTACCTGCCGGGCAATGTCGACCATGACCGGTTCATTGGGTTCGCCGGTGGGTTTAGTAATGGACGCCGTACCGAATTTAAGAACAAGAACGGGTTTTGTCATGCGACAAAGGTAGAGTTTTGTCTGTTTAGGGCCGACTGCCCGCAACAACTGAAACCACCCGCAAGCATAGATTGGCTACGTACCCTTGGCGGCAACTGACTAACGAGGTTAAAACTGGTAGATAAAACGGTCACTTCCCAGCCTGCTCGTTGAGCATGTGCTCCAGCATCGGCTCGGTGAAGCGGGCTTTTTTGTGGACGGCGGCTTTGAGCAGCTTTAGGTAGTCGGCCTATGGGATTTCGATGGCCCCGGATCGACGTACATTGTCGTTAATAAACTGCGTGTCCAGCAGGGTAAACTGGCGTTCGCGCAGAATCATGATCAACTGGTGAAAAGCCACCTTAGACGCATTGCTGACGTGATGAAACATGGATTCACCGAAAAATGCCGCGCCGAGGGCTACGCCATATAGTCCGCCCACGAGCCGATCATCCGCATACGTTTCGACACTATGCGCAAGTCCCAGCCGGTGCAGTTCGGTATAGGCCCCAATGATTTCTTCCGAAATCCAGACACTGTCGTCGGTGGAGCGGGGAATGGAGCAATAGCGCATCACCTGCTCAAAGTTTGTATTGATGCGAATCTCGAAAAGATTTTTATTGATGATTGGCCGGAGCGATTTAGCAGGTTTATATGTATCGATGGGAATAATGGCACGGGGATCCGGCGCGTACCAGTACAACGTACTGTCGGCATCGGCCATCGGAAAGATACCGTTCATATACCCATAAATCAGGTCGTCGGCGGTCAGCATGCTGGTAAATAGGGGAGAGAGGTACTCTCAACAAAGATAGAAAAATAGTTGATAAGCCTAAGGCAGGCGGTTGGTAAGCAGCGGGGCTGTAAACGAGCCGCAGGTTTAAACAGTCTGCCCTTAAACTAAATCCGTCAATGTGTGTCTGACGTTTATCACCCAAACAATTTAGCTTTGCACCATGAAAAAAGGACTTATTTTAGCCATACTGGCCTTGCCGCTGCTCTTTATCCGGTGTGGCGTTAATAAACAGATATCGCAGGCAAAAACCCTCGGCGACTGCCGCTACACCATTGCCTCGGCCGACAGCGTGTTTCTGGCCGGTACGGACGTGCGGCAGTTTCGCAAGATTGAAGACATAAATCCGGCGCGTTTCCCAAGGCTGGCGGCTGGTTTGCTCACTCGCAACATACCGCTCGACGCCCGCATTAATCTCGATATCACCAACCCCACCAACAAACTGGCCGGCATCAATCAGTTGGAATACCGGATCATACTGGCGGGGCAGGAGTTGTTTCAGGGCTTCCTCAACCAGCGGATCGAAGTTCAGCCCGGCGGGGGGAAAACCCGCGTGCCGGTACGTCTGAACGCGAATGCCTACCAGCTATTCACCGATCCTAAAACTCGTGATTCATTTATGCAGTTGGTTCAAAACCTTTCTGGTGCAGCCGATGCGAAACCGTCAAAACTGACCATCCGCATTAAGCCGACGCTGGACCTGGGCGGTAAGCAAGTGAATTACCCTGGTTATATTACCATTAATCAGGACGTAACGAACAAGATCCTGATGGGGCAGTAGCCCGTCGCGTTGCCTGTTTATGCCAATAAAAAGTAAATACCGTTTATCGGAGCGAGCTGGCCGTTGGCTCACCCTATTAATTCTTGCCGTTCCGTTACTGGTACTTGTGCTGGCGTTGTGGTTCTGGAGCGAAAACATCGTGTATCAGGATGACTACGCCCTGCTAGATTTTATGATCGACTGGACCGACCCTGCTCTTTCGTGGGGTCATAAAATCCAGCGGCTCATTGAACCCCGTAACTACCACCGCATTGTGTATGACCGGCTCGTAACGCTGGCTACGTATTACCTGACGGGACGCGTCAACTTTCTGGCCATGATCATACTGGGCAACGCGGCTCTGCTTGGCATTGTATGGCGGTTATGGACTTTATTTCGCCAGACCCGATTGCCTGGCTGGTATTTTATCCCGGTGCCCTGGTGGTTACTCAATCTTCAGTCGCACGAGAATATGTTCTGGGGGATGGCTGCGTTGCAGAATTTCACGGTCATCTGGTTCATGCTGGAGGCCCTGCACCGGCTTATCCGGCGTGACCGAATCGTTGGTCCGCTGTTGCTCACTATTGCTGCCCTGTTCACCAGTGGCAACGGCTTGCTGGGCGTTGCTGTTAGCAGCCTCGTAGTCGGCTGGCAGTGGCGCCGACGAACGGACGGCTGGCTGTGGATAGCGGGAATTGCTGGAGCGCTGGGGGTGTTTTTCTGGCATTATGAAACCGCCCCGGCAGCCGGCACATTGCTGGCGGCTGCTCCGAAGTTTCTGATGGTGCTGGGTGCATCGTTCACCAACAAGACCTGGTTTGGTTTGGCAGCGCTGGGTGGCGCTATTATTCTGGCTGGCGGAGTGGTGGTGCTGTTTGCGGGTTACCGGAATCGCGGCCAGCGACTGGGTCAGGTTGTTCAGACAGATGCCTTTGCCGAACTACTTGCTTTTGGGGCAATCGTGGCTGGCACAGCCCTGATCCTGAGTATCAGCCGCCCACCCGA
>JAQBNX010000720.1 GCA_028288385.1 Spirosoma sp. | reverse complement strand
AGCTGAAGTCAAATAATACATCAATTACGCGCAGACTTTTTTGTAAGCCGCGTGACAGTCCATGAGACCATGCCGTAACGATTACGGATTCAGCCCCAAAAGAACACTTCGTTTGCCCACGCCGCTTCACAACAGTGAATTCCCTGCCCTGATGAGACTACCCAACAACGGGCGTGCTTTCGAAGAGAATACCGCCGTCTGCTTGAACCTCCGGCATAGGAACGGGCTGACCATGCTTGTCATCACGGAGATCGACAGCTGGCGAAGAGATCAATCCGTGTATGGCCTGACCCGTGAAGATGTGACACGGCAACCATCTGAGGTGAGGTGGCCATGAGCCCTTCTGTATCTGTGCGTCTATTGGGAATAGTGTTTCCAATTGCTGCCTGCCACCCTCCTCCAACCACTCAGTATCCCGGAGGGAGTCGTTCAGATTCCCAGGAGTGGACTCGATTCAGGTACATCTTGGTTTGACCGCCCGAGTCGCTTATTGAGACCTTGCGGCTTTTCTTTTTGAGCACAAGGCGAGCCTGTGATGCGAAAGGAGTTTCCTGTAGAAGCGGGCGAGGAATATAAGGAGCCGTTGCTATGGGTCGGATGTGAATCGCTCGCGGCTCCGGGATCATGCTGATGCTGACTGACCTGACCGACGTCGACTTTAAGAGGAGTGGCGGATCCGTAATCGCCAACACCATAGGGTTAACACCGTCATGTATTCCACATTGCGATCGTACTTTCAACGTCCAGCAGCGATTGCTCTAACCAATGCAGCTGCGCCAGCGTTTCAGTGTGGTTGCGTCCTTATCCATAAGTCCATAGTTGTCTCACAAACTTCTGATATCGAGCAGTCCAATCTTCCTGCGAAGTCATGGTATGAAATATCGGGCCCAAGTTAGGTAGAGTTGCGCCGTTACCTATGACAGTGAGTGCTGGGTTACCCATCGCAACCAACGACCTATTAGCGCGTTGTTGGCGATCGGTATGTGGGTTCTGTTGACCTCGAACTGGCTGAAGCTCGTTGTCCTTACGGTTGGTCCAACCAATGAAGAACGGGCGGTGTCAATCACCCGTATCAGGCCTACTCTCTGTCCCATGCCAGTTGGGGGTGCCGTCCGGCATATGAGAAGTTTCTGTCTGGATATCCAGGCCAAAGGGCCGTTTTGAGGGTTTGGTGTGATGTGTCCCACAACTTTTTGGTGCAATTGTGATGCTGTATTATACGGGTAGAGCGAGCTGATGTTGCAGAATGAGGGCGAGGCTGATTCGACAATTGACGGACAGTGTAGAGGGATGCAGTGGGCTACGGCCCAGTTATGAACACTTGCCTTGATACACTGTGGCTAGTAATTGAAAAGTTGTGCAGATATAATTGGTTATGCTTGCACAGCTGCCCTGGCTCACAGTGTCACGTTGCCGACTCGTGCCACTGCAACCCCCGACAGCAATGACATATGGTACAATCACCGCTACACATCTAGGGCGCAAAGAGTCCCTGTGTTCCGCCACTTGCCTGCTTTAAGGGCCTTACAAATTCCCGTTGCGGACAATCCCATCTATTCCAAACTCCTGCTGTCGCCGGTTCTGGGTCAATTCCAGCCCGTTAACCTCACCCGAGAGGCCATTCCCATCACTGAATTGCATTCTCAGAAAGAAGTTGAACCGCCATGTGTGGTGTCCATTCGGATCAATGCGAGTGATGATCTTTCCGCTCTGCAATGAGGTTTTGACACTCGGATTAGTGATTATCAATGCATAAGGGCTGGAGTCGCTATTGTCGTCAAAGTGCCCGAAGTCGTTGTCGATACGAGCGGCCACAACGCCGTCCTCATCCACCAGGGTTATTGTCACGTGGGTATCAGCGTCTTTGTCATTGTTGGTGTGAAACCTGATGCTGGCGTTGCGTAGAACAGCCAATTTTAGTGTCAGCAAATACACGCTATGCTCTCTTTCTCAACCGGAGAAGTTTCGTCGCCCCAATGAGAGGTAGTTTGAGGTACGAGACCAGGCGTTTCAAGTCACGAGATAAGTTGCGGATACGCAAGGATTTCTAGGCTAGTTGGCAGTAGTATTACGAGACTGTTCTCTAGAGAGCAGTTCAGACGGGGGCAGGCCTAGTACTATATCGATAAGGATGTTCGGAAGGGGGGAACCTCTCAGGACCTTCTCCGGCTTCGCTGGTCTTATCTGCCTACCCGGCGCTTCTCCGGGCGAGTTCCAATAATCTCAGCTCAAGTCTCGTACGATGTCTGCGCCGTGCATCGTATTTTGGCAACGCCAGATTTACGTTCTCATGAGGCTTACAGGGGGTTTTCAGCTATAATTCAGCTTGTGGTTTGGCGCGGCGTGGCTGGCTCGATGCAGGCCGCTCCGCAGCACCTATGTCACCCGCGGAGCCCTATTGGGCCCCAGGGAGCACACTGCTTAGCAGAGACATGGCATCTACGAAGCAGCAGCGACGTAAAGTGTGACCAGCTGACTACTCCAGCGGTGCTTGCCGTGATGATTGGAGACGCCTGTCGCCGACGTCTCGTAGAAGGGTGTCAGTCGCCGAATCAACAGGTCTAGATCAGTGGAGAGGGCTGCATATAGTGTAGGAGCACATCACCCTGAGTATGTGATTTTCTCCTAGGAGCAATGCGTGGTGTTGTGGTAGGTGCGACTCCACATAACATGATGCATCATCGGAGTCGCATGTTCTCTCCATGTCTCTGTCGCTACCGAGACGAGTTGCTCTATGCTGATGCAATCAAGCAGTGCCAAGCCACACCATTCCGCGAGTAAAAGGCTTAAAAGGTTACAGTCCTAAGCTGCCGTGGCTTGGCGTTCTTGTGGCTACTGCATTCTCGCTGTACAAGTTCGGTAAGCCCGGCATGTTTTCCCGCCTCTAAGCCCTGCGGTACGTGGCGAAACCGTAGATTATCTCAGCCCTGTGCCGGTGTCGAGTGGCTTTGTAACC
>JAQBNX010000461.1 GCA_028288385.1 Spirosoma sp. | reverse complement strand
TGAACTGAGTTTCTGGGCGTTTCTGATCGAACACTACGCCCTCGATTCGCACCATCATAAAGCGCCTAATCATAGCCATACTCGACTGCCCTCATTCGATGGCGTCTCCCTGACTTACGATTTTACCCAGACGCTCCGGCTCATCAACTACGTTCCCTTTGTGCTTGAGTTGCGTTCACTGGCCGTCTTTCGGCTGCATGCCATGAACGCCCGTTCGGCCTTTGCCCCCTTGCTTCAGCCCCCCCGCAGCTAAGGCCGGTCATGTGGTTGTTTTAGGCTATGTATCCTTATCTATGTTAGCGTGTTTCATTAGAGACCACTAGCTGATGCCCGCAATAATAAGCGTATCGTAAGCATTTTTGTATTGGAATTCGCTTTCCATAGCTTGTTCCTGCGTTTATCACAAACGTAGCGCCCCTAATCTTACAAGCGTTTTTATACCAGTCAACAACCGATTCGCTTCGGCGGCTCACTTTTTTGTCCATTCATGTTCGATGCCATTATCCGATTTAGTATTCGGAATAAATTAGTCATTGGCGCCTTTGTGCTGGCACTGATTGGCTGGGGGGGCTATTCGGCTTATCACCTCCCGGTAGATGCCGTACCCGATATTACCAACAACCAAGTCGTTGTAATTACGCAAACGCCTGCCCTGGCCGCACAGGAAGCCGAACGATTCATTACCACACCCCTTGAACTGGCGATGGCCAACCTCCAGAATGTGGAGGAAATCCGCTCCGTTTCTAAACTTGGGCTTTCTGTGCTGACGGTGGTGTTCACGGAGGATACAGAAATGCTGAAAGCAAGGCAGCTGGTGTCGGAGCAGTTGCAGACAGCCATACAGAATATCCCGGCAGAGTACGGTCGGCCTTTTCTGGCCCCGATTACCACCGGATTAGGTGAAATTTATCAATACACACTCGTGCCGCAGCCTGGATACGAAGGCAAATATTCACTGACTGATTTACGCAGCATTCAGGACTGGATTGTGAAGCGGCAGTTGGCCGGTATTCCGGGCGTAATTGAAATCAGTAGTTTTGGCGGTTACTTGAAACAATATGAGGTGGCGGTTGATCCCAGCCGGCTGCGGGCGTCGGGCGTAACGCTCACCGAACTAGCAGACGCCATGACCAGCAACAACGCCAACACGGGCGGCAGCTACATCGAACGTAACAGCCAGGCCTATTTTATCCGGGGTGAGGGCGCTATCGGTAGTTTGAAAGATATTGAAAACACGGTTATCCATACTCAAAATGGGTTGCCGGTTCGCATTGGTAACGTTGCTGCAGTTCGCTACGGCCACGCAGTTCGGTTTGGTGCCTTAACCCGCAACGGGCAGGGAGAGGCCGTTGGCGCCGTGGTGCTAATGCTGAAAGGCGCCGATTCCGAAACAACCATCAACGGGGTAAAGGAACGTATCAAACGCATTCAGGCAACCCTGCCCGAGGGCATCCGGGTCGTACCGTTCATCGACCGGACCAAATTAATTGGCAAAACCATTAGTACCGTTGAGCGAAACCTGCTCGAAGGGGGACTGATTGTGGTGTTTGTGCTACTGCTGCTAATGGGCAACTGGCGGGCTGCGCTGATCGTGGCGTCGGTGATTCCTCTGGCCATGCTGTTTACGCTCGGCATGATGAAAACGCTGGGTCTGTCGGCCAACCTGATGAGCTTGGGCGCTATTGACTTCGGCCTGATTGTCGACGGCTCCATTATTATCGTCGAGGCTGTGCTCCATCATTTTGGGCAGGAGAAACGGTTCATCGGTCGCACACTTAATGCCGATGAGATGGATGAAGCCGTTTTTGAGTCGGCATCAGCTATACGGCGGTCGGCTGCGTTCGGGGAAATTATTATCCTCAGTGTGTACCTACCAATTCTATCCTTGACGGGTATTGAGGGCAAAACTTTCCGGCCCATGGCCGAGACGGTGTCGTTTGCCATTCTGGCCGCCCTGATTTTGTCCCTAACCTACGTACCGATGATGGCGGCCTTGCTGTTGCCTAAAACGCAGCATACCAAACGCACCAACTCCGACCGGCTGATGGACTGGCTCTATCGCTACTACGCACCACTGGCAATGTGGGCGTTACGCTGGCGCAAAACAACCCTGCTCATTGCCGTGGGCATGCTGGCCGGGGTGTTGCTGGTATTTGGACAACTGGGAGGTGAGTTTATTCCGCAACTGGACGAGGGCGACATGGCCATCGACTTTCGGATGCCATCGGGCACCTCGCTAACCGCCACCATCGACGCTACCCTGAAGGCAGAACGGGCATTGCAGACGCATTTTCATGAAGTGAAGCAGATTGTTGCCCGCGTGGGCGCGTCCGAAATTCCGACCGATCCGATGCCGGTAGAAATGTGCGATCTGATGATGAACATGAAGGACCGGTCTGAGTGGACCAACGCAACGAATCGGGAGGAAATGGCCGCCAAAATGGCTAAGGTGCTGGAAGACGAAGTGCCCGGCTCGTCGTCGGAGTTTACGCAGCCAATTCAGATGCGCTTCAATGAAATGATTACGGGTGTCAAATCCGACATAGTCGTTAAAATATTCGGCGATGACCTGCAAACACTTTTTAACCAGGCGAATGCCTCCGGGCGGCTCATTGAGAAGGTGCCCGGCGTGGCTGGGGTTAGGGTGGAGCAAATAGTAGGCTTGCCGCAGATCAACGTAGAGTACGACCGGGCTAAGTTAGCGAAGTATGGGGTGCCAGTGTCTGAAGTAAACCGACTCATAAAGGCGGGTTTTGCGGGCGAAATTACCGGTCCTGTCTACGAGGGGGAACGACGCTACGACATGGTTGTCCGCCTGGACAGCGCCAACCGGCAGACCATGACCGATTTAAGCGGCCTGTACGTAGCGTTGCCATTAGGTGATCGGGGGGGCGAAGCCAGCATACCACTCAGCGAAGTGGCCACTATTAGTTACATTCAGGCACCAGCACAAATTTCGCACGATGGCACTAAACGGCGCATCACCGTCGGTGTGAGCATTCGGGGGCGCGACGTCGAGAGCGTAGTGAGCGATATTCAGCAGCGAATCGGTGCCCGAATAAAACTCCCACCGGGTTATTATTTCACGTATGGTGGGGCCTTTGAGAATCTGCAGCGGGCCAAAGAACGGCTGAGTATTGCTGTTCCGGTAGCGCTGTTCCTGATTTTCCTGCTCTTATTCGCTACGTTCGGTTCGCTTAAATATGCCTTTCTTATCTTCAGTTCCATTCCTTTAGCGGCTGTTGGGGGTGTGCTGGCCTTATGGATCCGTGATATGCCGTTCAGTATTTCGGCCGGTGTTGGTTTTATAGCCCTGTTTGGCGTGGCTGTGCTTAACGGGATTGTCCTGATCGGGTATTTTAATGAACTGGAAAAAACGTCGGAGCGCCGACCGGGCGAAGACGGTCTCAACGACCTCATTATGCAGGGCCTTCGGGTGCGTTTTCGACCGGTGATCATGACGGCCGCGGTTGCGTCGCTGGGTTTCCTGCCCATGGCCCTGTCAACGTCGGCGGGGGCAGAGGTGCAAAAGCCGTTGGCCACAGTTGTTATTGGCGGTTTGCTTACAGCCACCCTCCTCACGCTAGTTGTGCTGCCGGTACTGTATAGCCTGGTGGCTGGAAAATCGAACCGGGAAGCGGCCATACGATCATCAGCAGTACCAACAACGTTGTTACTAGTGCTGGTTATAGGCCTGGCTACGATGAGTTCTGCGCAGGTGCCACCAAGGCTCACCCTCCAGCAGACGCTGGACCTGGCCAATCGGCAAAGTATCCTGCTGCGTGGAAGTTCTTTGGAAGTAGAAAGCCAGCGTGCACTGATCAGATCGTCCTTCGACCCGGCCAAAACGAATATAGAACTTCAATTGGGTCAGACTCAGGCCCGCCCAACGGATTATATTCTGGGCGCTACGCAACTGGTTTCGCTGCCGTCGTTTTACCGGGCACAAAAGCAACTGTACCAAAGCGCGGCTACATCGGCCGAACGGCGGTTAGCACTTCGCCGGGTACAGTTGCATACCGAAATCAAGCAGGTGTATTACCGATTGCTGTATGACACAAGGGTCTCCGATCTGCTCAGGCAACAGGACAGCCTGTATCAGAATGCAGCTAGGGCGGCCACCATACGGTATAAAACCGGCGAAACAAACCGGCTCGAGCAGGTGTCGGCTGAAACGCGCCTGCAAAGCGTTCGGCTCCGGCAACTAACCCTCCGTGCCGATATCGACGCCAATACACGAACGCTCCAACTGCTCGTTAACACACCCGACCCAATCTTCGTCGATACCACGCTAAACCTCCGGCGTGATCTGACGGGAGAGAGTTTAGTGGCGGCCCGGCTAGAGAATAATCCTGACCTGGCTGTGCTGCAGCAGGAACGGGCTGTTAGCCGCAACCAGACCTCGCTGGAACGGCAACGCTTAAAACCAGACTTGCTGTTCGGCTATTACAACCAGTCAATTATGCACGAAGCGGGCTATAACGTAGTGCAGGCCGGTATTTCGCTGCCGTTGTTTACGCAGGCTACCAGGGCACGTATTGCAGCGGCCCGCATCAACGAGCAAATTACCGACAATGCCTTCACGTACACCCAAACGCAGTTAACGGGTCAGTTGGCCATTTTGCAGCGCAACGCTGAAACGCTGCGGGCGTCGCTGGTTTACTTTGAGCAGGGAGCTTTGATTCAGGCGCGGCTGATTAGGTCAACGGCTCTCAGGAGCTACCGGGCCGGAGAGATCGATTACGTCGAGTTTTTCCAGGCTATTCAGCA
>JAQBNX010000761.1 GCA_028288385.1 Spirosoma sp. | reverse complement strand
TTTAGCACGCTCGATCTCATGCCGGTGGCCAAGGTTAATAGGTGGTATACCCCCTTGATTCGGCGGTGTTAATGCAACAGCGGCTCAAGCAGACCTACCTACGGCAAACCGTATGGACCCTTCTATTAGGCAGCCTGCTGTTGGTTCAGGGGCTACTAATCGCCCGCGCCCAGAACCCACCCTCGGTAATTTCTTTAACTCAGGTACCCGAGGACGGATTTTTGCTTAAAGAGGGATGGCGATTTCAGGTGGGTGACTTACCAGATGGAGCCAATCCGCTATTGGATGATCGCCACTGGATGCCGATTGACCCAACCAAAGACATTCGTGACTTGCCTCAATTACAGAAGGCCCAAATCGGCTGGCTGCGACTGCACCTCCGTACCGGACCTGATTTGCCACCCCTGATGATGAAAGTGTTTCAATCGGTTGCCTCCCAGATCTACCTGGATGGGCGGTTGTTGTATCACTTCGGCACGGTCAGTGCCAATCCGGAGCGGGTGCAGGCCTACAACCCCCAGGCTGCCTTTAGTTTCCCCCTGAAAGCCGCGTCCGACCATATACTGGCCCTTCGGGTTGCCCTTCAGCCGGGTTCCTTATATAACACCAAATCCCTTAATTGGGATGCGGGCGCCATTCAATACTGGCTGTTTCCAACCATCGTCCTACCGGCTCACAAACCCGTCGATGTCGAGGCCCTCTACCTCAATACGTTCCGACTGGGCATCGCCTTCATCCTCTTTATCCTGCATCTGAGCCTGTTTTTGGCGCACCGCACACAGCCGGCTAACGGCTATGCGGCGGGGATGTATCTGCTGTTAATCGGTTCGGTTTGGGCCGGGGCAGCCGACCACTTTATCCATTCATTGAGTGGGCGGATCCTGCTCCACTATGGGTTGTTTGTCAATACCTGGGTACCTGCCCTGGCGCTCCTAACATTTTATAGCCTGTTTAATCTTCGCAAAGGGTGGTTATGCTGGCTGGCCATTGGCAGTATTGGATTCCGCTTTATTCCCCTGCCGGATGGGTATGAGTGGGTAACGATTATTGGTACCTATTACCTGCATTTCGAATTAATCCGGCTTTCGGTGGTGGCTACTCGGCGCCGACTGCTGGGTGCGGGCATTATTCTGATCGGCACGTTGAGCAACCTGGCCTTATGGGTTACCTTTTGGGCCTTGTCTACCTGGCCTATTCCGGTTGGTGGCCATGAATGGCTGATCCATGGGCTGTTTTTAGCGTCTTTTCTGTGTGTCCCGCTGACCTTGTCGCTCCGGCTGGCGCTGGAGCACGGCTGGGTCAACCGGCAACTGATAACCCGGTTAGTGGAGGTAGAAACCCTCTCGGCCCGCAATCGGGCGCAACAAGCGGAACGGGAGCACCTGCTGGCTCGCCAAAATGAAGAGTTGGAGGTGCAGGTGGCCCAGCGCACCGAAAAACTTCATCAGCAGGCCCACCAACTGCGCGCACTCGACGAGGCCAAATCGCTCTTCTTCGCCAACATCACCCATGAGTTTCGCACCCCCCTGTCGCTGATCATGGCCCCGGTGGAGAAGCTGCTCCAGCAACGCCGGTTTGATGGGCCCCTGCTGACCACGGTACACCGCAACGCCGAGCAGCTCCTGCGGCTGATCAATCAGCTGCTGGACCTGTCTAAATTAGAGGGTCACCACATGGCCGTATCCGGGCAGCAAGGGGCAGTAGCCGACTTTATCCATCAAATCGTAGCGGTATTTGAGCGAGCTGCCGAGCAGAAAGGGGTAACACTTACGGGTAGGTTGGACCAGCTGCCCGCCCAGGATTCTATATTCGACGCTGATAAGTGGGAAAAGATTCTCACCAACCTGCTCTCCAACGCCCTTAAGTTCACACCAGCGGGTGGACACATAACTCTGACGGGTCTGCCCGTTTGGGTAGGGGAGGAGTTGGCGGGGGTACAATTCGAACTGGCTGATTCGGGCATTGGCATAGCGCCCGACAAACTGCCTCATATTTTCGACCGATTCTACCAGGCTGATACGTCGAGCACCCGTGCCTACCAGGGCACGGGCATTGGGTTGGCCCTGGTCAACGAGCTGATTGACTTGCTGGGCGGCACCATTACGGTGGAAAGCCAGCCCAATATGGGCACTACGTTTCGCCTGACCCTGCCCGTCCAACCGGTATCTTCTGCCGCTGATGCCCTTCCCATGAGTCGGACGGCACCTCAACCGGAGGCCGTCGTTTCGCCCGCCTTGCCTGCCCCCATAGAGGTAAGTGAACAGGTAAGGCTAGCAGAACGCCCGCTTCCGCGCATTCTGCTAGTGGAAGATAATGAGGAACTACGGGCGTTTCTGGTGGCGGAACTGGCCCCTTCTTACCACGTTCTGCAGGCTGAAGATGGAGAGAGGGGCTGGGCACTGGTTCAGGCCGAGCTGCCCGATATTGTCCTGACCGATGTGATGATGCCCCGCATGGATGGGCACGCCTTGACCCGGCTTATCAAAGGGCAGGCCCAAACGGACCATATTGCGGTGGTGATGCTGACGGCCCGCTCGGCTCAGCCCAGCCGCATTGAAGGGCTCCAGCAAGGAGCCGACGATTACCTCCCGAAGCCTTTCAGTGTGGAGGAACTGCACCTGCGGCTGCATAACCTGCTGAGCCGGCAGGCGAAGTTAGGGGAGCATTACCGCCAACAATTTGCGCTGCCTGGCCGGTCGGAAGGCCGCACCCCCGCCGATGCGGTGGATTCGCCCATCCGGTACGCCGGAGCGGTGGACTCGCCTTCTGCCTCAAGTGACCCCGCCCCCGAACGAATGCATGACCCTTTTCTGGGTAGTATTTATGCCGTGCTGGAGAGGCATCTGGATGATACGCAGGTCAATGTAGACTGGCTGGCCGACCAACTGGCCATGAGCCGCAAGACCCTCTACCGAAAAGTGCAAAGTCTCATCCAACTCGCTCCGGCTGATTTAATCCGTCAGTATCGCCTGCGCCGGGCCGCCGACCTGATGGGAGCGGGTCATAATGTGGCCGAAACGGCCGACCGGGTGGGGTTCAGTACGCCATCGCATTTCGCGATTGTTTTCAAAGAGTTCTACGGGCAAACGCCTACCGAATTCATCTCCAGCCGACCCAAGAACGCCTGAATAAGGTGTTTTCCTGGTTTTTGAAGCTAAAATGTCCCCAATCAGACTGATTATGTCCCCAATCAGACCGTGCATTGGAGGGAAAAGATCGTGGTTTGAAACATCAAGGGGGTAGTTCTATCCACGCCAGTTTTAAACTCACTTTAATAACTGTTTCGCGAATAACCCTACGGAGATAACTAACCCAATTTGTCAAGCCTCTTGATGAAGTTTAACCAATTAAACCCGTTTGCCTTATGCGGAATCGATTACTATTATCCCTGCTGGGTTTAAGCCTTTCACTTTTCGGTATGGCTCAGCGATTAACGCCCAGTGTGCTGGCTACCGCAGGTGGCCAGCACCAAACCAACACTATCTCTCTCGAATGGACGCTGGGAGAAGCGGTTGTAGAAACAACCAGGTTGCCAAATTACGTATATACTCAGGGGTTCCACCAGCCTACTTTACAGGTAACTGAACAGGTCAACCCTTTGCTGACGGATAGCGATTATCTGATTCAGGTATTTCCCAACCCAGTCGAAGCTATTCTAACTGTACGGATTGAAGTACAAGAAGGCTCCTTGGTTAGTAAGAGCGAAGAGAAGCTATTGCTTAATTTGACAGATTTATCGGGTAAGTCGCTCCAAACCAAAGTAGCTTACTTAGTGAATGAGTCAGCTCAATTGAACATGGCTGACTTACCTGCGGGCGTGTATGTGCTATACATCCAGAAGGCGATGGGTGCCCCCGTCAAGGCCTATAAAGTGTTAAAAAACTAACCAGTCTCCTCACGTTTAATCACACTAATACATGAAGAAGATATTACTTTTCTTAAGCATCACCTTGGGTTTGTACTCGGCTTCCTACGGGCAAAGCGTGCCCCAGGGTATGAACTACCAGGCCGTGGCCCGCAACATGGCCGGTCAAGTGCTGGCCAACGAAGCCATCGAACTCAAGATCGGCCTCACCAGCCGACAGGGAACGGCCCCCACCACCCACTACAGCGAAACCCATTCGGTCACCACCAATCAGTTTGGCCTGTTTACGGTCGTCATCGGCGCGGGCAAAGCCACCACCGGGCGCTTCAACCAGGTACCCTGGAGTACCGACGACATCTGGATGGAGATTGCTATCCGCCACAAAGCCGACAACCGCTTTGCCACCATCAGCAACAGCAAGCTGCTGGCCGTACCCTACGCCTTTCACGCCGGAACCGCCCAGCAACTGGCCGGTAGCAGCAACGCCCGGACACCCGCGCCCGACGCGCCGTTCTCAGCAACGGTGGTGAGTTACGACTGTCAAACGGGTGCGCTGGTTTTTGGCAGCGTAGGCAGCGACGCCAACGGCCCCGCCCCCGAATACGGTAGCCCCGGCGTAACCGTTTTCACCACTAACATCAATCAGACGATTGAAGAAGGTATCCGGCGGGATCAAAGCACCATCACGATAAGCGTGCGGCAGGGGGGCATTGAGGGGGTGCCGTTCGTATTCAACTTTCGCCAGTTCTGCCAGAACGGCACAGGCAGCAACGGAAACGGGAATGTCTGGGCGCTGAAAGGCAATGCCGGCGTGAACCCCGCCACTGACCGGCTGGGCACCACCGAAGCGGCTGATCTGGTCTTCATCACCACCAACGTAGAGCGCATGCGCTTAGCGGCCGATGGCAACCTGAGTGTGCTTAAAGGGCTAAACGTTAAGGAAAGTCTCTCAGTGGCCGACAGCGCCACGATTGGCCGCAACCTGGGGGTGGGTAATCAACTAAGGGTGTCGGGGCCAACGGCCCTCAACGGTCAGGTTAGGGTTGATGGAATAACGACACTAACCAATACGACGCCCTCAACCAGTCCCGCTACGGGTGCCCTAATCATCAGGGGGGGTACGGGTCTGGGCGGTGCTCTCAACGTTGGGGGCAGATTGGTGGTCAATGATGCAACCGAGAGTGGACTTCCCTCAACCGGTGCCGCCGTAATCGTCGGAGGGGTTGGCATCGGCAAGACCCTCAGCGTTGGAGGAGTTACCACCCTATCTAGCCAGCTTACCGTTAGGGGAGTTGCCAACTTATTAAGTAGCCTTTACGTTCGGGAAGCCACCTACTTAAACAGCGGTCTCAACGTTGGGGGAGAAGCCAGTTTGTTGAGCACCCTTTCGGTTCGGGGAGCCACCGCCTTGAACAACAGTCTTTCGGTTGATGGAGCCACCACCTTAAACAATAGTCTCTCGGTGAGAGGAGCGGCTACCTTTGGCGGTGACATCCGGTTTGGGGGCCGACTGCTGGTGAGCGATGTGAGCGATGTGAGCGAAAGTTACCAGACCGGTGCTGCTGTGATCGCCGGAGGAGTTGGCATTGGAAAAGACCTGCGGGTTTTGGGAGCCAGTTATTTGAGTGGGGGGCTTTTGACCCCCAGTGTTTTTACTCGTAAAATCACCGTTGATGAAGGTGGGATGCTGGTCGGTGGCGATGTGGTGGTGGGGGGTAATTTTAAAGTTGGACAAAACACATTTCTCCAAAACACCTTAAACGTTGAGTATGATAACGGGGGCTACTTAGCGACTTTCACCAACACCAACGGGGACGGTGGCGATGGGCTGCAAATAAAGTTAGGTCGTACCCACCCCGCCTGGACGGGCAGCGACTACCTCAACGTCGATGATCCCCTGACGCAGTCGCTGGACCGTGGCCTGGATCGTATCAAGGGCTATATCTACGATGGGGCTTCCTTTAATCCCACAGATTTGCTCGAATTTTTTCCGGCAGATCTAGCGGCCGGTAGTCTGGCTCAGTTGACTAACCAACTCACCGAAAAGTTGAATGATGGGTTGAAGCTGCCTTTAGTCTTGCGTAAACTGGAGGTTCCAGCGACGACAGTAGTTCCGCGAGTGACTGTTTTTCCTGGTTATAGCACTAGCATTTTGGGCGCTTCTATTGGCATCCCCTCCTACCAAATTGGTCCATACGCAATACCAGCATTTGAGGTTTTTCCCGAGACAGAACTGATTCCCAGAATCCCCAAGATCAACACGGACGATTTACCCTCTTTCAACCTGCCCAAACTAAGTAAAACCAGTGTAACGAACTCGCTGACGAAACAAAATGAGTTTATCTCATTCGTTGACAAGGATAATCGCAGTTTGGGAGCCATCCGCGCTCAATCGCTCAACGATTTCTCCAAAGACTACCTCGACGGGCTGTACCTGACTAATCTGGTCTCATCACTAATTGGACTCGACATTTTGAAGGATGTGTTAAGCATCTTTTCCGAATTCGCCAACTTAGCCGATGCCTATAACAGCCTCGGTGTGGAGTATGCCTCGGGCCACGGCGACTACGCCGAGTGGCTGGAACGGGCCGATGCGGGCGAAGTCATCAGCGCGGGTGACGTAGTGGGGGTGCGGGGCGGCAAAATCACCAAAGACCTGCGCGATGCCGAGCAAATCATGGCTGTATCCTACCGGCCTATCGTGCTGGGCAACACGCCCCCGGCGGGGCAGGACCACCTGGGCAACAAAGTGGCCTTTATGGGTCAAATTCCCGTGAAAGTACTGGGCGCGGTCAGTTCGGGCGACTACATCGTGGCGAAGAGCAGCATCCCCGGTTATGCCGTAGCCATTAGCCCCGCTACGATGACCATCGACGATTACAAATTGGCGGTTGGCCGTTCGTGGGAAGGGAACGCCAAGCCCGGCCCCAAGATGGTCAACACGCTGATCGGCGTTCATAACGGCGATTTCCTGAAGATTCTGAAAAAGAATCAGCAGCAGGTGGAGCAGGTTGAAGCCCGTCTCAACACACTCGAAGCGAAGACGGATGCGTTGCTCAAAACGTTGGCCCCAACGGTTACTGTCAAATGAACCGACTCCTACTGATGATATCGCTGATTGGTTTGTCCCTGACAGGTTTTAGTCAGGGACAAATCGCCAAACCGGTCAAGGCGGTGGCCGACAGCAGCCGGATCGCTAATGAACAGCACTGGTTTGCCTGGCAGAAAGACCTGTACGAAATGGGGGTATCGGTGCAGCACGATTCGCTGCGTATTAGCCCCGCCGTTAAGCGGCTCTTTACCGACTCGCTGGCCCGCCGTGCTGCCTATCCCGCCAGCTACACCTGGCCCGTAGCATTGGAACTAATGAAGCAGATGGAATTGAAGCAGGCCTTCTGGCACCTGATTAACCTCTACCCGACCGACTCCACCAGCCGAACAATGGTGCTGCAGACAGTAGTGACCTACGATAAGATCATCGACATGAACAAGGCTCTCATCAGCAGTTTCTATACCTATGCGTTTGCAGATCCACGGGTGGGTGAGCTCAAAAACGGTAGACCCAACATTCGTCGGCCCGACCTCATGGATCAAAAACTCAGTACTGTACGGGCCATTGTGGACTACGTAACGGCCTATCGTAAAACGAAGTCTTCATCGCCAACTAACCGGCACAAATAGTGCCGATAGGCAGCAGTAGCTCTAATTCCTACTCAATAAAGTTTGTCTGCTGTATCGCTAACTATAGCCGAAATGTATATTAAGCAGTGGTCAAAGCCACAAAGCTGCTGGTGAAGTAGCTGAAGGGTACCCCTGAAAACCCCTTCATGTCCTGAATCGGTCATTTCGGCTCAGAGTGTTATCGCCAAAAAGCCGCACCAGTAACGATTGAGCTCGGCTTTTTGGCGATGTCTTGTCCTATTTTGTTAGGACGTTTAACTTAACTGGTGTCGGGTAGGTGGGGAGTGGCCTATAATTACCCTTTTAGCGTCCAATAAACCCGTTCAGTTTAGTGGTTCACAATTTTGGATCGAGTTGAGCTTTTTCTGAACAGGATCTTCCGTACACCACGCCGTTTTTCCTCCTTTAAGGTGATCTAAAGCCCTGTACTACACAGTGTAAGTCAGCATCCATTTTCGTCTTACACTGTGTAGTACTTTACATATTGGTGATTATACAACAAATTTAACCGCTTACTAAACTCTTGGTAATAAGGCTTTTAAAAGCCGATACCTTCCTCTTTTTAACCTTAAATATTTCATTGTATGAAAAAAGCACGTATTTCACTCGCCCTGTTGCTTCTCGTAGTCCTTTCGCCGGTAGTTTCCTTTGCCCAGGCTAATTACACCGAAGAAGGTGTTTATCGAGTCACCCTGCTTGATATAAAGCCAGGGAAGGGACCAGATTTCTGGAAGGATCTCCGGCAGAACGTTAAGCCTGTATATGATGAGTATAAGAAGCAGGGTATCATTAAAGATTATAAAATACAGCTTAAAATGTCTACGGATAACCCTGCTGACTGGGATATTGCCATAATGCTCCAATATAAAAACATGGCTGCTTTAGATGGGCTAACCGCCAGGACGGACCCTATTACCGGAAAGTTGTACGGATCTGCAGAAGCCAGCCAAGTCGCGGCAACAAAACGATCTGAATATGCCACCATTGTGGCCCAATATCTGACCCGTGAAATTACCTTGAATGATAGTGAACTAGCCCAGAAACCACCTTCACGCTAGCTTATTCTCTATAAGGCTTCCATTAATAATCACGTTAGACTTATCTCCGGCACAACTGCATGAGCAGCTTGCCGGAGATTTTTTGTGTGCTACAGCCTGGCTATTTTACTGTTGTGCGAAATTCGTTTAGTAGTTTCTCGCTCGAATGTAAAGCCAAAATCCGCCTTAACTCGTTATAGGTGTAAATAGGCAGCTATATGTTCCTGCAATCGCTGCTTGATTACTATCCACTGGTCGAAGTCTCTCGGGCATTAACGCCCTTGTATGCGCAGATTGACGCCAACAGTCAGGGTAAGCTTAAATTACAGTCCTTACAACCGGGCATGTCGGCTCGTAACATGGGCAAGAATGATCTCTGGATTGCGGCTACTGCGCTATACTTTGATATGGAATACACACCACCGATAATGACTTTGACCATCTGTCTGGCTTAAGCTTACGGTTGATCAAGTCTTGATCTCACCCATGAAAGTATCGGATAAAAAGAAGTTTGTGATCAGAAATGGACATACCAAAGCTCAAATGCGGGAAATGGAAAAGCGTTTTGTCGAGCATCAGGGTCCTTACCTGACGCTTTAGCAGGCGCTGGAGCTGGCTAAAGCTGGACAAGACCAGGCGGCTAAAACCTATGGGCAAGGGGAAGCCAACGCGTCTTTAGCGCCGGATTAAATCCCGGAAAAATCTCTTAATATAAGTGTACTTATTACACCTGACTAGGAATAGTACAAATTTTTAATCTTTATTAATTACCTAATCTATTCCTTCGCTTGACTCTTTGAGGCTCGACTGACAACGGCTTACTACCCTAATGCTTAACAGGAGGTTAGAATGCTAGTGAGTTCTGCTTCTCTTACCCTAACTATAAATCAGCCATGCAAACAGGAATCGTAAAATTTTTTAATGAAGGCAAAGGTTTCGGCTTTATTAAACCCGATGACGGGGGTGAGGATATTTTTGTACACGTATCGGGAAGCCTCGACCAGCTCCGTGAAAACGACAAAGTCAAATTCGTCGTCGAGCAGGGTAAGAAAGGCTTAAACGCGGTCAAGGT